>NZ_CAWUOL010000064.1:0-30156 GCF_963923915.1 Nodularia chucula CCY0103
TTCTTTACAAAACTTTACAACGTGTCCCATTTTGCACGTATCTCGGCGGACACCCTACATGGCTAACTTACAAAACTTTACATGGTGATAAATTTTGCGCGTATCTTGTCTTTACCCCATATTTATACACATTCTTCATAAAAACTTCAGTTTAAGCTTTCAGCAAATCCACTATTATAATTTTGTATTGATTAATGATTTCAGGAACTTACTATTCAATACGAAATATTCAAGATCACTCTAAAAGGTTCTTGTATTTATTTGTTCATCAAAGAATAATAGGATATGAAAAATACAATAAAAATTGTCAGTATTTTAGCTTGTAGTGGTTCACTGATTTCTATTCCAGTACAAGCAGCAGATTTAGATTTTAATAATGGTAATTCTTCTTGGAGTAAGTTCGGAGATGTATACGTTGTTGATTCTAAAGAGGTACTTTTGTCAACTGATGCCATCCTAGATGATGATTTTCAGTTGGGTGCAATTAGTGGACAATTTAATTTTTCTGGTCAGCCTGCTGGTGAGGTAGGGTTTGTTAGTCCAAACTTGGCTGAGTTTTTGGGAATAGATGTCGGTTTATTAGATATCAATGGGTTTGCTTATGAGGGTTCTGCTATCAAGCGAACCATTGATGTAAAAGCAGGTGATTCTTTGATTTTTCAAAGAAATTTTTTGACTAATGAAAATTCTGCTTTGGTCAGTGGAAGTTTTCGCGGTTCACTGAATGATTATAGTTTTTTATTGGTAAATGACCAAATTAAAAAACTAGCAGATATTAATGATGCAACACAATCCTTAGCTAATTTTATCGTGGCGTTTGATAAGGAAACTGGAACTCAAACTTTCAAACACACTTTTAATCAAGCTGGAACCTATACTGTAGGTTTTGGTGTGGTTGATATAGATGATTTTACTATTTCATCTGCTCTTTCTATTCAGAATGTGACTTTAGAGAGTAGCCCAATTAGTGAAACTATACCTGAACCTACTACTATTTTGGGAGCTTTTGTGACTCTGGGGTTTGGTGTTTTATCTAGAAAAAATCAGGGGATGAAGACAAATAAAAATTAAGTCCGATAACTTCTGGCTACCTTTAGCGATGGTTTCCAAACCACCGGAGGAGATCGCCTAGTATTTTAAAAATTAATTGCAGGGCGATCGCTCTCATTCTCCACAAACACAAAATGGCGATCGCCTACGGAAAGCTAACACTAACGCACCAGTAAAATCAAAACAGTACTTATCTGCGTGGATTCAGTGATTCTAAGTATCTTCTTGCTGCTAGATAACCATCTCCAAAACCACCTCCTGTAAGAGAAATAACAGATTCGGAAGTGGATCTACCAATAGCAGCAGCACCTCTTTCTAGCAAATCAATTTCACCAAAGAAAGGATCATCTTCAGCCACAATTAAACCAGGAATTTTGAGTTGAATCTTAACTATATCTAGACCTGCCCCGTCAACAAAACCAGATACTAATCCTTGTTTTATATCTACAGCGTTAAAACGGGATAGTTCATTTTTAATCTCTTCCATTTTTTCTATAGTTCTATCAATAGCAGTACCCCATTCAGCTATAACGTCACCTCCTGTATTAGCAATTTCTAGAATATTAGCGATAAAAACAAGATTTGTTGCGCCAAATCCTTGTAGAAAACCAATCAATGCACCAACAAAAGAGCCTGGTTCTCCTAATACAAACAAATCAATAACTATCTTGAACTCAATAGCTGCGATTAATCCACTGGGATCTGTTGCATTAACAGGATTATTGCCTACATAGCGATAAAGATTGGCATCTTGTCCACCAAATCCAATTGGATCTTGACTAATAAATCGCCCCAAGCTGGGGTCATAGTAACGAGCGCGGTAGTAGTAAAGACCTGTTTCTTTGTCGTACTCTCGCCCTGTAAAAGCAAATTTATCGTCTAAATTGGGGTTTGTTTGACCAGCTATTTGACCAAAGCTGTCATAGTCAATGCTGTTAATTAAGTTGCCCACAGAATTAACCACATCACGCACGGTACCAAGACGGTCGGTTAAATACCAATTGGTTCCTTCATCTGAATTATAGCGAGCGATTAATTCATCAACATTTGCACCTTGTAAGTAACGATTGACTATTTCTTCAGCTTGATTTAATTCTGCCCAGATATCATCACCATCGTTAACGAAGTATGTTGTTTGTCCGTTAACTGTTTTGGAAATTCGACGGTCAAAAGCATCATATTTGAACTCTACCGACTGGGTTGTATTTCCACTTGCATCTATATCTATAACTCCTACCAATCGGTTGCGGAAATCGTAGTTATAGGTGGTCACAATACCTGTAGCAATGTTGCTCTTGGTTGCTAAATTACCTTCTTTATCGTAAGTGTAGTTAAACTGACCATCAGATAATATTTGGTTATTTGCACCTACTATAAAACTACTACCCATTGGGTTCCCATTCGCATCGTAAGTATAATTTTCGTCTGGGAGTAAAGACCTGTCCGCGTTCGTTAACTGGTTAGTCAGATCGTAAGTGTAATTTGTGGTTTGTCCTTTGTAGGTTTCACTGTTTAAGAAGCTTGCTAAATTGTAGTTATAGCTGTAGTTAGCTAAAGTAGAACCCGCACCGTTAGAGTGAGTGATACCAGTTAACCGTTGCAGTGCATCGTAATTGAAACTACTACTACCAACAAGTTGCGTACCAGCTAGGTTTGAGAAACGTTGAATTTGAGTGCGATCGCCTCTGCTATTGTAAGCATAGTCAACACGTATGGGATCAATCCCTGTTCCCTGCCAAGTTTGGCTAATTAATAAGTTACGGGGGTCGTAAGTCGAGTTAACACCGACTCCCAAGTTATCACTAACAGATATTCTGTTACCTGTGCGATCGTAAGTGTAGGTTAAAACTACAGGTGATAATCCCGATATTTCTGTACTAGCTTGGATAACTCGATCTCGACTATCGTAGACAAATGTATTGGCAATATCGGGGTTTGTTGCTGAAATTAAATTACCTACAGCGTCATAAGTGAAATTAATTATCTGAACTGGGGTATCGTCAACTAACCAGTTTTCCTGCAACAAACGATTAACAGCATCATAAGTAAAGGTACGTTGCCGGTTATTACGGTCGATAATTTCAATTAGATTACTCACCGCATCATAATTGTATGTAGTGACTTTCGCTAAAGGATCGGTTTGCGTAATTTGCCGTCCCAAAGCATCATAAGTAAATTCTGTCCGATTTCCTAACGGGTCAATTACAGCAGTTTGATTCCCAGCTAAATCATATTCAAAATAGGTTATATTACCAGCAGCATCAGTAATTGACGTAATTAAACCATCACCGCGATAAGTTGTAATTGTTGTATTTCCTAATGGGTCACTTTCTCTAATCCTTCTTCCCAAAGCATCATAGCTAAACTGTGTTTCGCCATTCAATGGATCTATGCGTCGAATTAACTGACCTGCGTTATCGTATTCATAACTTTCAGTATTACCTAATGAATCAGTGACGCTGGTGATTAGTTGAGCATCATAGGTGTAAGTGATTTCATTACCAAGGGGGTCACGTTGAGCTATTAACCTGCCGATGGAATCGGTGATATAGGTTGTTGCATGACCATTTTCATCAACAAGGCGAGTAATTTGACCAAATTGGTTATATTCTATTTGCTGGGTACTACCATCAGAGAAATTTATTTGAGTTGGTTTACTTAATGTCGTACCGTCGTAACTAAAAGTGATAGCATTGCCATTCGCATCTATAAAGCTATTAACTCTACCTAAATTGTCATAAGTAAAGCGGTTGCTCTGGTTTGTAGCATCAATTACTTGAACTAAATTACCATTGGCATCGTAAATAAATTGAGTTGTATGTCCTAATGAATTAGTTTCTGTTGTGACATTGTTGAACTGGTCGTAAATAAAACTACGACTGTTGCCTAAAGCATCGGTAATACTAGTAAGATTTCCTCTGGTATCAAATATCCGAGTTGTTGTAAAGCCTCTGGGGTCAGTGACAGTAATAGGATTATTGTTGGCATCGTAGGTAAATGTTGTGATTGCACCAACTTGGTCTCGAATCGAGATTACATTGCCTCGGTCATCCCATACGGTTGTTGTAGTGTTACCTAATGGGTCAATCTGCGTTTTGCTGGAACCAGTGGTATTGACATCATAAGAGTTGGAAATAATATTGCCTAATGCGTCCGTAACACCAATAACTCGCCCTTGAGGATCATACTCGGTTTTAATAACTATATTGCCCCTTGGGTCTACAATTTGTTCCAAGTAATGAGGACGACTGTCGGAGTAAGTATGGATAGCAGATAATCCTGCTTGGTCAGTCAAACTGACTAAGTTACCCTGAGTATCATAGGTGTAAACAATTACTTGACCTGCTGGATCAATGATTTCCGTAATCCGTCCTTGGGTATCGCGTGTAAAGGCGATCGCTTGTCCGGTTGAACTGAAGATTCCTGTATCGGTATAAGTGAGAGTATTACCATTACGATCATTTATTGTCTGTAATCCCTGGTATTGATCGTAAGTGTATTTTGTTCCATCTTTGGTGGTGAGAATATATTCACTAGGATTGTAGGTAAAGCCAAATAAATAGGGACTAACTGAACCATCACTTCTGACACTGAGAGGGAAATCGGGAACTTCTAAGATTTCATAAACACCCGGATCTGGTCGGAAATATGGTGCATATCGTACTCCCAAAAATCCCACTGAATCAACCACAGGATCAAAAGTAAAGCCAACTCTGCGACCATCGGGGGTAGTTAATATAACGCGAGTCCCAACAGTAAAGGAGTTACCACCGAAGAAATTATCTAAAGTCAAATCCCTTCCATCTGGGGATGCTTCGGCAATTTGGGCATCTTGCATTCCCAAACTCCACCCATAACCGAAGTCACCAAGGAAACTAGTATCAAGACTGCTGTAATTGCGAGTAATTTCAATGGGAATACCGGTTAGGGGTACAGATAAATCGGTAAAACCTAAGCTAAATTCACCGGGTTTTGTTTGAGTGTTAATGCCTAATATTACCCCTTGGACGTTGATATTACCGCTAAAGTCTTGAGCATAGACCCTAATGTAATAACTATCATTACGGTATAAACTGGGATCTATCTGAGCCAATACGCCATTATCAACATTAGCTCTTCCTTCCGCAATGGTGATGTAATCTGGGTCATTAGCTGCGGGATTACTCAGGTTAATCAAGCTGATGGGTGCAAGTTCAACCCGGTAAAATTCCAAATCTGGATCATTTATTGTTCCGACAATATCAGTAAGTTCACTAATCACTGGATTGAGGGGGTCAAATCCACTTAAGTCAAGTTCTGTGATTGGTGCTTCTGTATCATTTGGGTTAATCACCCGTATAGAGATAGTTTCTGTAACCGTATTACCTGCAAAGTCAGTAGCTGTTGCTACTACTTCAAATACCCCGGTTGTGTTGAGGGTGACAGAAGTAGTATTAATTAAGTCATTAGCAATAGTATCAGGGGTAAGAACCAGGGAATCACCGTTCAAGGAAACGTCTAAATCAGCCAAGCCAACATTATCAAAAGCCTGGATTTGTAGGTTTAGGGTTTCACCAAGGGAAAATACCGTACTGTTGAAGCCGAAATTGATTTGAGGAGCTTCGGTGTCTTCAGCTAAATCTCTAACTACTTCTACTCTATAAATCTGAGTATCAGCTCCACCTCTGCCATCGCTGACTGCAATTTCAAGCGTAAATTCCCCAATTTCTGTAGGAATCCAAGTAATTTTTCCAAATTCGTCAATTTCCATCCCATCAGGGAAATTGATTAAGCTGTAGGTAAGAGAGTCTGCATTAGGATCTGTTGCTTCTATCTGATATTCGTAAGTTTCTCCTAGCGCAATACTGATTGTTGGGGTAGAAGTAATAACAGGCGGTTGGTTATCGGAACTTTCAACAATACTTAAGGTGTAATTCTGGACTGCTTCACCACCTTTACCATCATTGACAAGGATTTCAATGGTTTCTTGATTCTCGGTTTCCAATACCAGCCTCTGAATTCCCGCACTACCGCTAAAGGCGAAAAGATACTCGGCTGCTTGTGTTGTGTTATTGGGGTTAGCACTCAAAAGAGCAAGTCCGATGGAGAAGAAATCACCACTGGCAGAATTAATAGAGGCGATCGCTGCTTCATTAAGTTCAAATTCTAGGATTTCGTTGGTATTTCCTCCTGTAGACACATCAAAAGTACCATAACTTCTGCCAGTGCCTAAATCTTCATAAATTGCTGGTGATACGTAAGAACTTGTATAAAGTGTATTCACCTCGGTTGTAACTTCAAATAACCCCAAAGTTTCAATTGGATCTCCACTGGTACGATTCTTTTGCAATTGCAACTTAGCAGAAGTAACTTGGCTACTCAAAGAACTCAGATTGAAGCTAACAACACTGCGAGCTACAGGACCTACTGGTAGGTTAGTAAAAATACTAAATGCTTCACCTACAGCATAGTTAGCAATAGGTTGTGGAAAATTAATACCTTGATTATCATTAGTGAAAGTTGATTGATTATCTATGCCGGGTCTGATTTGACTATCAGATGTGTCAAAATTAGACGTAATAGCTGTTATTGTTGGTGTATAAGAAATGCGACCCGTTTGAGGATCAATAACCATTCCCTCTGGGGCTTGATTAAGGCTAAAAGTAAGCGGATCTCCATCAGGATCATTTGCCCGTACAAGATATTCGTAAGGTTGACCCACAACTGCTTCTATGATGGGCGTTGAAATAATAATTGGGTCTTGATTTATGGCAATTTGAACATTACCAAAGTCAATATCTTCAATAATTTCTCCTGCTTCTAGTTGAACAGTATAAAAATCAGGGCTAGCAATACTTCCCGGTAATACTTCTACACTAATCAAATCAAATCCCGGAGAAGTTCCTCTATTATCTAAACCCTGGACTCTAACTGCTGTTACTGGTTTGGTAAAATTAATATCTGCTAAATCAAGAGAAACCAGTCCTCGTTGGTTGATTGTACCAAGAAGTTCAAAATCTATCCCATTACTACTAACAAAAACATCAGCAAATTCATTCGCTGAATCTATAGGATCGAAACTGCGAATGAAAATATCATCCCCTGGCCCATCAATTATAACTTCATCCGTAAAACCAACGGTGACATAAGAACCTTGAGGTAAAGCTAACCAGTCTACTTCGGGATTACGACCAATAATAGGGCTTGGTGGTGGCGCACCTAAAATCACCTCTGGGTTGACTGGTTCAACTGTGTATCTTCCATTACCATTAAAAGGAGAACCAGATGCCAAGCCACCTGTAGAACCATAAGGCTCTACTAAAGGAGCAGGAGCATTACCGCCAGATACAAATTCTAAAATAACATCGGCATAACCATCACCAGGCTGAGTCACATTCCTCAGAGGAAATGTTTGTTCAAATCCATCTGGAATTATTTCACGAACAATATAAGTGCCAGGTGCAAGGTTGTTAAATTCATACTGCCCTGTTTCATCAATATCAAGGGTGCTGGGGTCATCTTCTGCCGTGACTTGAATAGGTTCTCCAGAATCAAGTATGCCATTATTATTAATATCTAAATAAATACTAACCCCTGCTAAACCAGGTTCTAAAACACTTCTACTGCCTTCCCCAATACCACCAAACGCATCTAATATGTCATCAATAGAAGTAAATTTTGTGCCATCAGGGTCAATCGTTTGAATCACGCTCAAAGACGCATCATTGCCTACCCCAAAAGCAGATAAATTAAATCCTTGTGCCTTTAGACGTTCTACTTCATCAACAATTGATCCACCCCGGTTCTGTTCTCCATCGGTTAAGAAGATTACGTTACCATTACCTGTTTGTGTTCCAATAGAAGCAAAGGTTTCTTCCACTTTGCGTAGTGCCACTTCTGGGTTAGTTCCAGTAAAGTTACCTACACCAAATGCTCCAGAGCGAATAGAGCGTAATATTTCCTCTACATCGGTTATCCCATCACCATTACTGTCTGTACCTAGTGTGGTGGTTATCTGTAAACCATTTGTGCCTAAGTCCATGTCTGCATTAGCTGCAAACCCGCTATACACAATAATGGCCACCTGCGCCCTATTTCCCAGTCCTTGACTATTCAATTGTTGGTTGAGAGCAATAAAGGCAGCAATTTCTGCATCTAACCGCGTATTTTCTAAACCGTCGCCATTAAAGTCACCAATGGGAGAACCGGCAAAAACAAAATCAGCACTCCCTGATACATCTAAAACGTAGACAACATCAGGATTAGCTCCTTGTACCAGTTCATTATCTCTAACCCCATTCCCGTTTAAATCATTCCATTTAATACCTCTAATTGTTCCGAAATTAGCAAAAGCCGGAACTTCTACCGTAAAAGTTTGGATATCTGTTCCACCACGACCATCGCTGACTTCTACCGTAAATTCATAAAACGGCTTTAAATCTGCTGATGGGGTAAAGCTTAAAACTCGATTTTCATCAATTTCTGTCCCCAAAGGCGCATTCAGCAGCGTATAGGTCAGATCATCTCCATCAGGGTCAGTGGCTTCAATTTGGTAAGTATATGTTGATTGAATTTCAGTATCAAAGATGCTTTCAGGCGCGCTAGTAATTTCTGGTGCGCCGTTGATTCCTTCCCTGGTAAAAAATTGCTGCGATCGCCCTTGATTCCCTGCTGCATCTACCGCAATTACTGTCAAAGGTGCTTTACCCGCCACTGGCATGGGAACATCAGTAAAGCTAAAATTCCCTTGACTATTTGCTGTGAGCATTTGTTGGGTTTCTAGCAACGCCACTGTAAACCCTGGCTCGGTTTGTCCCACCAGAGTAACGAAGCGATCGCTTGTAATTCCATCCCCTAATATTCCTGTATCACTTTCGGGAGCTAACCCAAATGTTAGGGGTGGAGGTGTCAGGTCAAGGGTAAAGCTTACCGTTACTATCTCAGATTCTTGCCCAGTGCTACTGCTGGCTTTTAATTCTAGGGTGTATTCTCCATCTGGCAATACACCGTTACTTAAGACATCGTACTGTTCTAAAGAGATGGTAAAACTACCGTCTTCATTTAGCGCATCGCTAATATCAACAAACCCATTACCGTTAAGATTACCTTGTAAAGTGGTGGCATCTGTGATCTGTCCACTAACGGTGGGGTCTTGGGTGAGGCGATCGCTGTCACTAACTCCAGTATCATTGGCAAGAGTTGCATTAATATCTGGAGGTTGAACATTTTCATTGACATTGATAATGAAGTTTTTGCTGTAAGTTAGGGAACTATCACTGGCATCTGTAGCTGTGAGGGTAAAGTTGACTGTAGTTTCGATTCCGTGATCTAAACTGCGCTCATCTTTGACTTTCAATAGGAGCGTCCCATTGTCGAGGACCACTTCAAAGCGGTCATCATTGACAGTAATGGTGTGGTTTAAAAAAGCAGGGATTGTATCGGGATCAATGACTGAAATTGTCCCTACTACCGCACCAACTACATTTTTTTCTACACTATCCCCATCTAGTAGAATATCCGTTGGCGCTTCATTGATATCAGCGATATTGATAGTAAATATTTGTTCAAAGAACAATCCGCCCACGTCTGTTGTTTTCACACGAATGCTATATACAGACTGGGTTTCAAAATCTGGTGAGTCGATGATTCTCAGTTGATTATCAACAATCACAAAGGCAGCATTATCTGTATCACCTTCACCAGTGACTAGGGTATAAGTATGGGTATCGCCAGTGTCAGGGTCATCTGTGGTGAATGCGCCGATTACACTATCATCGGGAACATTTTCCTCAATGATATTGTTACTCAGACTAAACGCTGTCGGTGGTTGGTTAACTTGCTGGGGTAATCGCTGGAATGTTTGACTAAATTCTCCTTGATTTCCCGCAAAATCTGTTGCTACCACAGTAAACAGATTACTTCCTAACTCTAGGGAAACATCACTAAAGGTAAACTGTCCTAATTCGTTAGCAGTGGTACTGAATCCTGTAGCCTGTAGGGTAACAGTGATGTTAGGTTCCGTTGTTCCCACTAAATTGACTATGGGAAATGTCGTCTGTAAATCGCCTACTGGTGCAGAATCAAAGTCTGGGTCGAGTTGTAGGTTAAATATTGGTGGTGTTGTATCTAATACAAACTCTAACGTATAAACACTAGAAAGATTACCTTTGCTATCTGCTGCTTGGAGTTTTAAGGTATATACTCCATCGTTGAGCGTCCCACCGTTGATTTGTGCTAGTTGTGCTGCTGTTAAAACAAATGTGCCATCTGATTGTACGCTGTCGAGAATGTCTACTGTGATTGGTTGATCATTTAACCCGGCTTGGAAACTGACTAAATCACTGGTAAAGCTAATTGTCCCGCTAATACTGGGGTCAAAAGTCAGGCGATCGCTCTCACTAAATCCGGTATCATTGGCAAGGTCGGCTTGGATTTGTGGTGGTTCTCCGGGGTTGGGGATGAAATGATTAGGATAGCTGCTTAATTCTTCAGGAGTGACGTTTTCTACATATATATATGGTCTGGGGGAAAGTGAACCGTGACTATCGGTATCTAAAAGGATGACTGTACCATTTGCATAAGTGTTGAATTTTACATAACCATCCGCTATGGGGTTAAATCCTTGATATCCTACACTGCCTAATACTGTACTAAAATCAAAGGCATCTATTCTTAATTCAAAGTCGGTGATGGTATCACCTGCATCTCTGATGTTTTGATAAACGAAGATATCACTACCGCCTCCTCCTGTGATAATGTCTGCACCAAACCCACCAATAATGCGATCACTCAGTGGTGTACCTGTTAAAACATCACGTCCGGCTGTACCAATAATTTCATTCACTGACTGCTCTACCAGCAGAGTCTGACCATTGATTGTCACTATTCTGTGGTCATCTTCTGCTTTGATGGCTTGTAGTTCGACTGGGGTTAATTCTATCCCATTCACTAAAGCCGCAAATAATTCTCCTTCATCCCCTGGACTATCTTCGACATTTAACTGTGTATCTAAATAATGCCCTAATTCTTCAGTGATAACTCTGGTGATTTCTTCTGTGGAGTTCTGATCAATGAATTCTTGAGCTAAATAAACTGTGTTTGTTTGTTGACTGAAGCCGCCTTGAGCTTGCAGTTCCTCTGCTTTGACAATTTCTATTCTCGGTAAATTCTCACCTTGGGCTAAATCTTGCAGTCGGTCCGTGGCTGTTTGTGGTTCCCATTCTGAACCAAAAGCTAGTTGTAAGTTGTCAAGATAATCTGGTTGTTGGAGAAAATTATGTAGGGATTGACTGACTTGCAACCATGAGCTTTCAACAGCTTCTAAATTGACTACTTGTGCGGCTCCGATGAGGGGGTCTATTACAAGATATTGCTCGTTAATTGTAAAATTCGACTCCAATGCTGATTCAGTTGTTGTCAACACTGGGATGTTGAGTGTTTCGCTACCTCCCAGACTGGATGATAATCCTCCCAAGCGCTCTGGTGATGGAAATATCGATTGTTCTAGGAGCGAAGATTGATCTAATACGTGGAGGTTACCTTGGTCAAAAATATTAAATCCGATATCCATTGGGATTCTCACCCTAGTATCTGGTTACTTTGCTATGAGGCAGCATTTACACTTTTTTAAGTCCCTTATGATTGATGTTGCAAAACCTTCAATCATTACTTTTTGTCAAATTTGGATGAACTAAAGACATTATCAGGATAAAACCTGTCAAAGTGCTGTAGTTTGACTCAACATGACAAAAGTCCATGCAAATCCGAAAAATTAACTTAATTAGTTTTCCAGATTTCTATGTGTACAAAGGAGATTAAGTGTGATTTTGCGCTTAATAATAAATATTACTGTTTTAACAGAAAATAATATGTTAATTTTTGATAAAGTTTACGTAAATATTTTTAGTGGATATACGCAACAGTATGGTAGCCGCTAAAAAAACTTGGTTATTCCGTACCTGTGATGCTAAATACCTATGTCAATAAGCTTGAAACCCTTGTTAGGCAATAATAACAGGCTTTATTATTAACGTTTGAGTTTTAGCGCTCAAGTTGAGGTTATAATCACCTGTAAGCCTTGATTTTAAAGGAAAATTCTAGGTTTTGATTAAAATGTCAGCATAACACCTACCGAAGAACCAAAAACTTTTCTCAAATTTACAAACAATATGCTAATAGCCCCTACCTAAAAGCTAAAGGCTAGGGAAGTATAAAAAAGCAGGGAAGAAAGAGGAAAGGGAGCAGGGTGCGGGGAGAGAGGAAATTCCCCCTTTCCCCCCGCACCCTGCCCCTTGTCTTTTTCAAATCCTGCCCCCTGCCTCTTATCAAATTTCGTAAATTGAGAAGCCTTTGTAATTCCGAGGGAGAAGCGTCAATCTGCTACTATGGATGGAAACAGACTACTTTCCGTTGATGCTGTATTAATTGGATAGCCTTGAGTGTCTAAAAACTTGGTATTGATAAGTTCTTTTAAAATGTCTACATCATCTTGCCACTTATCAATTAATGCACCCATCGCCACCAAAGGCTCTGTTAGTGCTTCTTGAGTAATTGCACGGGTAAAATTAGCTGAAAAAAGAATAGCCGGTTTTGTTGTTTGATCTGGATACTGTAACCGGGCTTCATTAATATCCAAATATAGCTGTGTTTCATCTAGTGTGTAAACTATTCGCATGGAAGCTTGCGCTGGTGCAGAACCAAATTCTTGCCATGCTCCAGGCTGAAGTAATTTACTAAAAATGTAGTTACGTGTGCTGAGATTTTGTTGCTCATAAGCTGCCAAGCCTCGTAAGTTAATTCCAACACCTTGATAACTCATTTGCTTGACTGTCTGAATATATTTGTGAGCTATTGCCGGAATTTGCACTTCGTTTGCTTCTTTGTTGGCAATCATCTCAGCAAAAATAATTCTATTGACCTCTGCAACTACGCTCACACCATTTTTATATACAACCTGTGCCGCCGTGTTGGTGATCACTGGTGGTCTAGATAATTCCCAATCGCTAGGGACTATTCCTGTATATTTCAGAAAATCTGCGGTCAAAATGCTAGGGTTTTGTTGTTTAACTGTGATCGCAATCACTAGCTCGTGAATGTCAAAACTTTGATTCATTTTTCCTAATTATAACCGTAAATATAACAAGTGTTTGTTTATGCTTTGTGATCCAAGAATACACTTATTGAGCAGAAGATCAAAATAAATTTTAAATAAAGTTTTTGTCAAAATCAATTAATATATCGAGATTAGCATCACCGCGATCGCGCTACACCTTCGTGCCAAATTGTGTAATAGAGGGCGGCAACGTGGCTAATTAGTTAAAACTTCAAAAACTGGAGCGTGCATTTGTGAGGATGCTATGCGATTATTGAGGAGTATTGACAACCTAAGAGAAGTTCACCTTCTGACACCAAATACTTAATCTCTGCCAAGAGAAGAAATCTCATGATGGACATAACAACAAATCTCAAATTAAGCAAGGCTTCTCTGGACACAAAGGAGAAGATGAGAGAGATCGCTTACAGCATGGATTTGTTAATTCCTGGATTGTATGTGTGGCTACCTAGATTAATTATTCGTGTTGGTGGAAGCGTCCCAGATGACAACCCCTACAAATATCCTGGGAAAATTCATAGTTCTACTGGTATTGCTGTAGTATTACCAGGATACAGAATATGGACAACATACCAGGGTACTTATGACCCTCAACAAACACCAAATACAGGGGCTACCGAAGTTTAAAACTATCGTCTTGGCAGCAGCAGAATTTGAAAAAATCATGATGGATGCTGGCTATAATCAATCGGGAAGCGCTCCTGCACAAAATAAACGAATAAAAATTTGGTGGGTTCATAACGATTACCCAAGGGTAGAGTCAATATATAGTTCTGATAAAAATACAGTCATAACTGCATATCACGTCTCATGAACCCAGGTATAAACTGCTGCTATCCCCAGGGCGAGCGTGTAAATATCTGCTAGTAGTAGCCACTGATTCATGCCCTAAAGTTTGCTGTACCAAATGAATAGGAGCGCCCCTATCCAAACTGTGAGAAGCGTGGGCGTGTCTAAGCCAGTGTGGAGACGGCTCTTGAATGCCGACCCGTGCGCCTGCTAACTTAACCACGCGCCAAATTTGAGTTCGGCTCATGTGGTAATCACCAGATGCACCAAGCTCACGGCTTCTAAATATCGGAGCATCATTGCCAGCATCACCCCTGTAAGCTTCCAGTTCCCGCCACAGAGCCACAGGTACTAAAACAATTCTGGTTTTTCGCCCCTTGCCAAAAATAGTCAGTTGCCCTCCACCTTGACGGGAAACGGCACTTTTCCACTTCAAATTGATTAACTCACTAACCCTTAAGCCACAGTAGTAAAGCACTTTGAGGATGAGCTTATTCCTGGGGTCTGTCTCCAGAGCCAACATAGCGTGAACTTCACCTTCACTCAAAATTCGTTCACTCAAACAATCTTTCCGCTTGGGTAACTTCATAGCCCTAGCAGGGTTGACCTGGATCAAGCCTATTTCTTGAGCGAAAGTAAACAGTGATTTTATGGCACTGATAGCAGTGTTGCGACTGCTATCACTAACCTGTAGACTATCGCTCCAAACTTGCAGGTGTGCTAATCCCAGTTCCGGCAATGGAGCATGAGAAAAATTTAAGAATGCCAAAGCATAGCGACGGTAGGCTGATTTCGTGGTCTGGCTCTTGCCATGTAGCCACATATTAATCAGTCTTTCAGTGGGAGTTTGGACAGTAGTTTGGACGACGGTAGCCATACAAATATTCTCCCCTGAATGCGTAACACCGTTGGATGTTTTTTTGCTCCTGAATGAAACATAGGAAATGCAATGTTGCACCCACACGGTTTGATTAACCGCATCAATAGGATTCGCTCATGTTGTAGCTGTCTCAACTGTCTATACCCGTTCTATACCCCCGGTAGATAAATCGTTGCTATTGGGCATCTTGCCAACAAGGTCAACTTTCTTTTCTGGTTGTAAATAAAATGCTGAGAAATCCGGGTTCAGTCCCAGCATAACTTCCACGTCTTCACCGCCAAACTTACGTAAACTTGTAAACGCCAATCTCCCCTGCGCTTACTTCTGTGTGTTCTCCTGTGCAGCAAGCCGGACAGCTTCTACATCAACATTGAGTTGTTGAGCAATCTGTTCTACACTCATCCCTGTTTTTAGTAACAGTGGCACAGCTGCAAACAACATTTCAGCTTTCTGTTCTTCCCGACCTTCTTCCCGACCCTCAGCTTTCGCTTCCTGATAAACCCTTGTTTGCTCTAAACTTAGTCCCAGCATAGCTTCCACTTCCTCTCTACTCAACGAAGAAAACTTGTAAACAGCAATTGTGGTGATAATATCTATTATCTCGTTTTTCGGCAGTGCATCCGTTGACTCTAATTGTACCCGCTCAATTAATAGACGAGCTTGTTCTGCCATCCCCTTCTCTGAAGCGATTGTTAACTGCATTAAATTGATGCCTATTGGCAGAGTATTAGGATTACCTAGCTCATCCAAATAAATGCGCTGCACTTGTTCACTGTTTAAAAATATGCGATGAGTTCTTGTATCGCTTGGTTCCAAAGAGCGTGATGGAAAAATTACCACACAGTACCAGTCATCGTATTCAGAGCGATTCCGGTTCAAATACATCATTGATTCGGTAAAAAACCGATGATACAAACCTTCATCGCTCTGGAATTGAACTTCTGCAAAAAAGATAACTCTGGGTGTTGCACCCTCTGGAGGTAAAAAGACCCCATCAATGCGAAAAGAGGTTTCTTTCACCTCAACCGACTCAAATCGATAGTTCTGCGCCTGTTCAGGACGGTCATCAACGAGTTCAAAAATTAACGCAGGGAAGCGTTTAAATATTTGGTAATAAATGGAGTCGCGTTTCACTAAAATATCTGAAAAAAGGGTTTATTCGGTTGGTGCAAGATTTGAGTTCATCATTTTTGTAAATTCGCCAGTTCTAACCTGACCCTCACACCACTTCCATGATTGTAGGCAAATTGTATGATTCAACAGGATAGTTAGTGATAAAAAGCTCCTTGCCTTTCTCTGCCTTCTCCTGTTTGTAATTGTTCATCCCGTATTGCAACTCCCATTCATAAATGTAGGCAAAAGAAAAGTGATGCCGCACTTGTTCACAGTTATCGTAAGTAATCAACCATTTATGTGAACATTCCGCCATCAGCTTGGCAAAGCGAGAATGGTCAAAACAGGTATGCAAATCACCTCTCTTACCATAGAGCTTAGATTGAGTCTTGCTGAGATAAGGTGGATCTAGAAAAATAAATACATCTTCCCCAGGTTCAGTAAGTAGGGTGCTGTAGTCGAAGTTAGTCACACTGGTATTAACAAAGCAACCATCCAAAGCTGCTAATCGCTCAATCGAAGAGTCTGTAAACCGACCTTTGAAGGAAGCATCAGAGTAACCGCCACTCTCAATGGTTCCCGAAAACGTAATCCGGTTAAGAACAAAGAACCGCACAGCCCGCTCAAGTGGACTCATATTACTCGGATCTGCGGCGGCGAGAGATTTAAACAAGGCGCGTCCATCTGTTGTCTGATTTTTTACTTTCCAGACTGACTCAACTAGCTCTGGTAGATTAATTTTGACCTGATGCCAAAAGTAATACAGTTCTGGGTTGAGATCATTGACCCAGTAAGACATACTAGGGTACTTCTGTAAAACATGAAAAAATACAGCACCTCCACCAACGAAAGGTTCACGGAATGCCTTAAATGTAGGAGGTAGATAGTGAGCAATTTGAGGAATTGCCTTTTGCTTACCGCCAGGATAACGTAATGGACTTTTAAACATAAGGAATTATCGTAGCAGTCAGCGGATTATTTAGTGCCTTAGTATCAAATTTCAAACTAGGAGAATTTTTCAGTTTGCTTGATGCGGTATGTAAGCGCATAGAAATTTCCCATCCATTGTCAAAACTCAAATTTACATACTGTTTGTTCACGGTGGCGATAAGGTTAGTAGGCATTTGGATTTCTGCAAACTGCTGAATACTCAGGGTTCTGGCGTGGGTATCAACAATAATTTTGTAGTAATTAACATCACCAACAAGGTATTGAAATAACTTGGTGGTGCAAGTGGAAGCATGGCTATTAATAAATTGGCTAACCAAATTACAGACTGGAGTATACAAATGCTGTTCAATCAAAGCAGACGGTAGTTCGGCAAATAGCTTTGCCTGTCCAATATGTTGCATGAACTCCTGTGTGATTACTCGGTATTGTTGTCTAAACTGCTGCATTTCTACACTCCCCTGAAGGAAACCGCAGTGTTTTGGAGTTGTCCCAGGACGTTGGTGTCTGAGTGCGGTATGGTTGTGCTTGAGTGACAGATTAACTGTCCATGATCTTGAAGTTAAACAAATGTCAGTAACATCATTCTTATTCTGGTCTGGTAGTCGATCTACCGTGATTGATGGTTGGTTAGACAACTGAAACTGAGGATTTAGCCACTTGAGCAGCAGTGCATTAGCCGCTTGGGTGAGTTCATTTAAGAGTAATGAATCCAACTGTACCAACTTGCTGGCATCTCTAAGTTGATCATTTTTTGCTCTGGGTGTTAGGTTAACTCCAGGGTATGTTTTAATGATCAATTCGGTTATAAGGCACTCTAAGGCGCGACCATGCAGATTTGAAAGGGGTGTCATATTTGTGGAAGACTATGTTTTTCCACAGAGTAACCGATGACCAGCCTCCGCCGTCCGCCCCCGACACTCCGCTATCGCCCAGTTCTTGAAAGAGGTCTAACTCACAAAAATCTGAAAGTTCCTTGAGGGACTAAGGTGATTCACCTGTAATTTGGCAATATTCTTCTCGCGCCTTCCGCCAGTAATCATTCCCCACTTTCTTCAGGCGATTTACGTTAATCTTCAAAATTGATGGGCTTGCCGTTGAAGTGTTGGTAAATTTTCTCAGGGTGCATCCAGTCTGGTAATGAGTGTTCAACATCTTCTAAATTATTGCCGTTCTCGTCAACCAGACCATAGCGGACAACTACCCTAGATAGTGGTGTTTCACCATTGGCGCTAAACTTCTCTAGTAGGATAGTTCCGGCCTTACGTGCTGATGCTGTCCCATCTGGAAAGCTTTCATTGGTGGCGTTGTGGGTGATTCCTAGCAAATACTCCTTGGCTTTACGGGTGTCGGTGAGGGACATTTTGAAAAAGGCGATCGCCGTATCACCACAAAGTGATTTCAGATTTGTAAATTCATCACAAATCACCTGCTGCTTAGTCTTTGGCTTCTGCTTAATTCGTTGCAACCATCTATCACAGCACTCATCAAAAGCTGTGCTGATATCTTCTTCAGTTTCAGCTAGTGTGTAAGCTTGTAGCAGTTTCCACACGTCGGCATTGTCACCAGTGGCGTGTCTATCAATAAGCTGGTGTACTGGTGCATCAAGACAGTATTTTCTGATGAGTGCGATCGCTCCGGCTGTGTAAGTCTTGCCTGACCCTTGATTGCCTATAAGCCACAATGGTTTAAGTGAATTGATAATTTTCCACAAATAACCATTCTCATGACCTTTCAGGGCATCTATTAAGCTATTTCTCAAGGAATCATTAGGGGATTGTGTAGCAGTTCCCGTGTCCCCAATCGGTTTATTTAATTTGTCTAACTTACGGGTAGTTTCAACAGTGGATAAACGATTGTCAGCAATAGCTTTGTCCAGTTCTGATAACTGTAATTCATGGGATTTTAACGCAACTTCACCCTGCAATTGTCCATTAATGTGGTCTAGTTGCTGTTCTCCTTCAGTCTTCAATTGTTCGATTGCCCCGGTGGTATCCCGTGCAATTATCTCCTTAGTTATTTGGGCTTGGTGCTGTTTACTGAATGCAGTTAAGTCTAAGTGATTGGAAACATAAATATCATTCTCCAATGCTTTAATTTTCAGCAGTGAGAATTGAGAATGAATTGCTTTCTCCTGTGTATCTGTGAGTGATTTAGATACAGCATACGCACCAATTAAAAGAACAGTTCCCAGGACACCATAGAGGGGTGCTTTGGGTGCTTCTGGTGGGAGTACGCGCAGGAATTTCACCTTGTTATCAAAAGTAAAGTTACGCCGTTCCCGGTCGATTATCCAAGTAATACCGCGCTTGATTTGATGTCCCTGGCACGGTTGCTCAGTTGGGGCAAAGCAGAATAATGTCTCTGGGTATTTGGTAGTGTCTGCAAACAGTGGTAAACACAACGAAACACCACCAATAAACAAAGCAGTTGATAAGAAGGTGGCTGTTCTTCGTTGTGCTTTCAGTTGGTGGTTGAATTGTTCTATCTCTTGCATGGTTCAATTGTTCACTTAATCCATACAAACAACAAAGCCAATAAAAAACTCACAATCATAATTAACTCAATGTGAATCATGCCAGCATTGATGAAATTAATAATGCTTCTATCTATTTGGTTTTCACGCATCCAGTCTGCAAGTAATGCCAAGTTATAGCCAGTGTCGTACAATCCCATGATTAAATAGTTGGCGGATACGATGAACACTAGCACCCCTATGAATTTAGTTAAAAACCCGTTCTTTCTATACATCTGAGTTCCCCTTATTCCTGATGTTTGAAAAGGCGATTAACCCCACCCCTACTACACCAGCTATTAATAGTTCTAACCCTGGAACCTGTACACCTCCCCCCAAGGACTCAGCCGCTTTTATTTCGCTGTAAGTTTCCTTGATTGCTGCATGGGTTTGATAGACTGCACTGCTAATTTTTCGGGTTGAGTGCCATGAGATAACCCCACCAATGGCAAGTTTAGAAATTGCAACCAATGGTTTACTGTGGCGTATCTCCCAGCGTTCAGAACTTAATTCAAAGTTGAAGCTTTCACCTGCATCGATAAGTCCGGGAAGCAATGCACAAATAATACAAGTTGCAACTATTAAACTAATGCTTACTTGTAGGGTAAACAAGAACCAACTGAGACTGACTGAACCAAGTTGACAGACTAGAAATAATACCCCACTGTCAAGCCGTTTACGCGCTTCTATCTCTTCATACAACTTGTTCTCGATGTATTGCAGATATCGCGCTGTGTCTTGGTTTGGTTCTGAGTCTTCAGTATCTAGCAGTTCATCAAGATGGTCAGGCTGCATAGTAGGATAGGTGGGGTTTTGAGTATGTAAAACCCCAGAAATATTGACAGGCGACTGGGGTTATTTATTGGTTAGAAACCTAGTGCAGTTTTCAGTTGGAGGAGTTTAGCTTTTAGTCCTGGAGATGATTGATAGTCTTTCTCAGGTATCAGGTCATATCTGGCTTTATCTCCTTTATTCAGTGCTTCGTTCAATTCTTTCTTTTCATACTGTTCATCTGCTGCTATTTGTTTGATTTCGGGTCTATTGGACTGTTCCAATAAACTGGTCTTTTGGTCGATTCCTACCAAGTGTGCATCGATATAGCCCTTAATCTGGGTGTAGTTCATCTGGTATTTGTGGCGTTGTGATTCGGCTGACTTAGAAGCCACAAACTCAGCCGCTAACTCGCTCCGGGAATGACCATATTTGGTGTTTTCGAGGGTGGCTTTCATGGTCGCTTTATCAATGGCGATGGCTGACTTGCCAGCTTGAACTAAAATATCGCTTACAGCTTGATTGTATGCTTGTGTACCAGAGATGATTTGCTCATACAATTGGGCTAGTTTAGGTGCAAATTCAGCGCTTAAACTACCTTGTCTTGCTAGTTCGCCTATTTTTTGGGCAGCTTGGACATCACCGTTTAAAGCAGCATCAAAGTCTGATAATTCTACTCCAAATTTGTTTTTTAGGATTGAGCTAATGCGTTTCGCTTTGGGTTGGACGTGGTTCTTGAGTGTTGGAGATTTTGCGGCTTTGAGTAATTTTTTAGTCATTGCTGGTAATATTGGGGTGAAAATTATATGGATTATTTGCGATTTCCTCCGGTAATACACTCCGTAGGAATCGCACTTTTTCAATTGGTGAAACCTTCTAGGGAGAAGTTTTTGCTTGGTTGCGATTGCCGTAGAGTCTCCCAATGCAGTTCTAGCAATGCTTGCTGGGCATCTCCTAAAGTTAAATCGGGGCTGTACTCTACTGCGTGAAAGTCTGGGTGCTTTTGGATTTGGTCGATTAGCGCTAGGGATTGGTTAATTAGTGTTGACAGTTCCTTGCTTTCGGTCATTTCTTGAACCACTGGGGAACCTCCAAGTAAATATTAGGATCTTGAAATTCTCGGTACTCCGGCTTGGTGACTCTGTGGCGACTAACGCGGTAGTTATCAAAGGCTACAAGTACAGCAGCAAGGGATGAAATTATCAGAATGATGGATATGGCTTTTGAGGGGTTAAAACTGATTACAAGGCTTTTATCCGGCTTTGCTAGGTGGGAGTGCAAATACTTTGAGGGCTGTTCTGACTTGGCTTTTAAACTTCTGGGAGCCTCTTTTGATGTCGTTGTTTATCTCCCGCAATCCATCATTCAATAGTTGGGAGTTTTCATTATCCAATCGCGTTACAGTCTCCCTAACACCTTGCACCATGTTTGTTATCTTTTGCTTAGTAACCTGCGCTTTATGGTGTACAAAAGCAGTAATAGTTGACTCTATTTCTGAGATTTCATAATCAGAATTTTCACTGGCGTAGTCAAAGTTTTCAGCAATGGCGGTCACTTCCTCAATTGATAAACTAATACCCATGTTATTTGCAGTCTGGGCAACTAATTCAGAAGTTTCTTGTAGTGCGATTGCTGTTTCTTCTACTTCCTCATTATTGAATTGGGTTAATGTTTCTGGTTCCATCTGTGTAGAGGTTGCAATGTTTCCGGTTTCATCACGTACACATATAGATGCTTCTGGTTCCTCTGGTTGATTTTCTTCTAGGTCAATGAGTGCAATTGTTTCCTCTGTTTGGGGTATTGGGGATAACTTAGAAGCTTGATTGATAAAATGTTCTGTCACGGTATTTACTTCTTCATCTGTTGGGTTTTGAGGGTCGTTAACCATCTCTGTGTAGACAGTTTTTATCTCACCAAGAGTCACTTTTAAGCTTTTGCGAGATAGGCGAGATTGAATCCGAGTTGCAATTTTATTGACCATGACTTAACTGACCTTTGCTAGTTGGTTATTTTGTGCTTTGGCTTTGTAAATAAGTGCAATCGCCACAATGGGGAGCAGTGAAGCTTTGCTATAAAATCCACTTGCTTTAAATCCTCCAATCCCCTTAAACCATCGGCTAACTGTTGATTGATGAGGGTTAATATTGATTTTCTCCAGTACCTTTAAAAACTCATCTCCAGATAGTCCTTCACCCAATAAAGGTTCAATTTTTTGGTAAATTAAAGCTTTTACTTTGTGATATTGAGTAAAGTATCTGGGAGAGGTTTTTTTAAGAGATAGGTACAAATTAAAACCATACTTGGTGAGAGGTAATTCACAATTTTTCATGACTTTTTTGACTCTCCACCAGTGAGTATCACAAACTCTTTTGCCCACTAATGTTTCGTAAACTATGCGTTCCTGCTCCATAAATCCTTATGCAATATGCTCTAGGGGTAATCTGCATTTATTGGATAGATGCAATACACATCCTACTTACTCGTATTACACATCCTGCTTATGCGTAATACACATCTTGTTTTTACTGAGTGGAATTATTTTCTCTTTTGAAAATATGCTCAATTCGGTTTACCTATTCTGTGCATTAATGCCACATCATCACGCCTTAGTACGGCTTTTGGGATGCAAGGGCATTGCATGGACTAGGTTATAGGGTTATAGTAGCTATGTCTTGTTGTCTTGTCAACAAGTTTTTTAAAATTACAGTATGAGGTGAGAGAATGACAACAGGACAGTATATAAATGATGGAATGGTAGACAAACGGCGATCGCCGGACTTTAGCCAAATAACTGGCTATGTACCCAAACCACTAGCAACTGAGTTTAGAGTTGCTTGCACTAGGTTGGGGGTTTCTCAGAGTGATGTTATGGAAAATTTACTTCGTAAATGGCTAGAAGAACTAGAAAACCAAAATAATCAGGGAAAACCAGCTTGACAGAAAATGACAATATAAAACGCTTCAAAGGGAAGTTTGACCCAGTTACCGAGACTAGACCTTGGGCTGTGGCTGCATCTGAGGAGTATTGCCAGCGAATTGCTAGGAATACAAGTCGTAAATTAATTGAAATTATCGAAACAGATGACGATGTTTTACCAATAGTTTGTATTTTTGAGGAATTAGAAAAATGACTGAAACAGCTACACTATTACCACTCAGCACGTTTCTTAATATTTTCACTACCATAAGCGATCGCAACTGGCAACACTTCAAACAGCTGGAACGGGAGTTTGCTGGCAATCACGGTGTAGAAACTTGGGCAGATGTATTAAATTTTCGCATCATGCCAGCACTGGAACCCGATGCTAAAACATGGCTATTAGTTCAAAGATGTAGTCAGGGGATTAAATCTATTAAGTGTTTAGAGTAAGAACAATATACAAGTATGATTAAGTAAAACAACCTTTTCTGTAGATAGTTGATATTAAGTTCACATCATTAACTTTTGATGTCACCAATGACTGCCGTAAAAGATTCACCGAACGAATTTCAACTCCCGCCGCACAATGAACCGGCGTTAGAAATGATTAGGGAGGCTATAGAGCATGAATCCGCTCTTGCTCTAGCGGCTGGTGCTGCGGCGATGGCATCTGGTGGCATGGTTCACCCATTTGGCTGGGTTCTTTTTGCATTGGTTTACAAGCCGTTGATCCGACTTGAGAAACTTGCACGTCTGGAAAAATTAACAACCGTACTTTTGGATGAGTTTAAAAGTGTTGGTACACAAATCTTTCCAGTCCAAAAAATCGAAGACAAGAACCCTCTGGACTTGTTTGTGAGGTTTCCACGCAGAAGTCACCTGTTTATCTCCATTCGTTCTTTTGGAGATCGGGAGGTAGTCTACAACGAAGCAAGGGAAATTCTACAGATCCGGAAAAAGAATAAGAGGGGTTTGACTACGTGGAAACCTTGTCCATTGCTTGAGTTAGCTGATTACGAAAAGTGGCTGAACAAAAACAGAGACTTGTTTGCAATGTCTTCAAGGGAAGCAACAAAAACACCCGCAGCCAAAGTTTTAGTTTTATGGCCTCCTACCAAGGCGGCTCCAAATCACAATGAACATCTTTATACGGAGATAGAAGGCATGAAAATTTTGGCTCTCAGAAGAAAAGGCACTGCTTTTGTGATTCAGGAGCAGAAAGTAACTGAGTTTATTAGGGCTTGGTTAAATCATTACAAATAGGATAAATACCGAAAACCCGTAGTCCGGTATGGACAACAAGGCTTTCATTTTTCGATTCAAACGGAATTGGGAATTGGGTTTCGCCGCCTAATTAATATCCCGGTTGGAATTGTGAATCACATCTATAACAAATTGTGATTCATATCCCTAATAATGATCTTATCAAACTTTTTGGAAAATTAAGCCATTTTAACACTGGCGACCCAGATAGAAAGAGCCACTCAGGAATTTTATCTTTTTATATTTTCAAAAGCTTGTATATAAGATTACTACACCGGATAGCTCCAATTCCTCCACTACACATCAAGGAGGATGGACAAAATGTTAGAATTACAGCAAAATTACCACTCACAAGCACCGCAACAACCAACAGCTAAACAGGCTGAAACTCCAGGGACAACACAAGAGTTTATACAGCCTAACATCATCAGGTTTGCGTATAACGCCACTGGAAAAAATAAAGACTGGGATTTTAAGAAGCTGGCCGCCAACTTCCAAGATACAGAAGGGACTCTAGCGGATGTCCAGCGCCATATCAAAGCAGGTCACGCCATTTGTGCTGGCTTATTAGGCGGTAAATGGCGGAGTAAAGCCAATATCATCGGTTCCCACTGGCTACTACTCGATATTGATAATTCCGATGTCGCCCGTGATCTTGAAGGCAAACCAATCAAAGACTCTAACGGCAACTACATCAAAGTTTACAAACACCAATTAACCATAGAAGAAGCACTAGCCCATCCCTTCATCCAAAAACACTGTGCTTTAATTTATACGACAGCTAGCCACAAACCAGACTGGCATAAATTTCGGCTAGTCTTCCTTCTGCCCGAATATGTTGAGGGTGCTGATACGGTAGAAGCTTGTACGCGATCCTTGATGCAAGAACTGCCCCATGACCCCGCGTGTAAAGATGCTTCCCGTGTATTTTATGGCAGCACAGAAGCCGAATTTCCCCTAGTCAACCCCGAAGCAACATTACCAGCAGAATGGATAACTAAAGCCGTAGCGATCGCTCACCAAGAGAAAATTGAATATGAACGACGCATAGCCGAAATTACTTCCCGCCGTATCCAATTCCAAGAGAAAGCACAAGCCAACAACTGGGATATAGACCAGCTGATAAAACAGGCACTATCATACGTTCCTCAGCGCAGCATGGGGTCGGGAAATTATCAGGAATGCTTACAGGTCTTAATGGCACTATACAGCCATTACGGGGTTACTGATGCCGAAATCATAGCAGAGCAGTGGTCACCAAGCATCAAGGGGACAACCTGGAACATTGGAGACAAAATTAGGAGCTTTAAGCGATTGCCTTCGGCAGTGCGCGGAGCGCAATCGCGTCGTTCTGGGATATCCATTGGGACACTGTTCTACATCGCCAAACAGTACGGCTTCTCTTTCCCCAAAGTTGAAAAGGATTATTCCCTCAACAGCGATCCCCGCGACGGTAAACGAAGCAAACGCCAGCGTTTAGGTAATCGCTCACGGACTATCAGCCGGGAAGAATGGTTAAGCACCCACGGACTAAATAGAGAAATTGAAGATTTTATTAAATCTTTAAAAAGTGGTTTCGATAAAGCCCGAAATTTTGTCGGGAAATTTACTCACAAAATTAAACCCGCACCCAAACCAACCACAGCTGCACCCGGAGTAGCAGCAGCAACCGGAACCACACCAAAACCAACTACAAGCCCAAATTTAGACGTAGATATTTGGTTTCAAGCTGAAGACCGAACACAGACTTATATAAATGCGATAGCGCAGAGTGCAGTACCGGAGGCGAACGCGCAGAGCGCAGTGCCAGACGCGAACGCAGGGAGCGCCCTGGAGTCCGCGATAGCGCGGAGCGCTGTACCGGAGGCAATCGCATCTGGCAAAAAATTCATCCTTGACATATCTCACACTGGTGCAGGCAAATCGCACCATGTCGGGTTATTCACCCCAGATATTTTTGGTGTAAATACCCTGTACTACCTCAGTAATGACCACCGTAACCCCACCACCGCCACCATCGAAGGCTGGACTGACTTACCAGTGCGGAATGATGGCTTAGTATCCGACCTCACCAAACTCACAGGGCTAGGCAACCCATATATACGCTGGCCTAAACCAGGAGAACAGCCGGATGTAGAAGGCAATTGCCCCCGTACCACATTGTTTCATATTTTGTCAGCAAAAGGATACACAGTAGTCAACGAAGAAGCGCAATCTAATCCCATCTGCCAAACTTGCAAGGTGCGCGCCAACTGTGCTGGTAGTGATGGCATGGGGGGAGTTTTCCCGCGTGTCCCTGGTGCTACTTTCCGATGCGATCGCCGTGACGCTTTAGCCGATTCACGCATCCGCGCAAATATTAACTCCCTACCTAAACCACAAGACATTAACAATGCTGTAGCCTTCGTAGATGAAGCCAGCCGTCAAATTCAGCCCGTAGAATTTATTGAAGTGGGCTTACAAGACTTTGACCGCACCATGATGGAAGTGCAGGCTCATTTACCAGCAGTTTACGACCAAATTAAACAGCTAATTCTCCCACTGCGTTCCTTCATTAGTGGCGACATTAAGCCCAACCAAGAAACATACTACGGTTGGAACGATGCCCAAATCCGGGAAATGTTACCAACCTTACCCGACAATATACCAGAGATTCTAGAGTCACTAAAAGCACTTGAACCCGACATCGAAGAATTGGTAAAAGAAGCGGATAGTGTCACTCTCGATGGCGTAGAGGGAGACAAGAAAAATGTCAACCGCGACACACTCAAATATATTAGAGGTGCATTTCAGGCTCAATCCACAGCTGAAATCTATAAAAACTTACTTTCTCTCCCTGTCCGATGGCTGATTCCGCTACTGGAAATGTTGGTGGGGATCACTCAAGGCGCGCTCCGAATCACAAGCGACCGCAAATTAATGATCCCGCAAAAAGTGACTCGCCAGAGAGAAACACTGGCAGCATTTGATGCTGTGGTTTTCATGGATGCCACCGCTACCCGTGAAAGCATGGCTTTACAACTTGGGTGCGACCCCAAAGACATCTTAGTGATTTGTGAACATCGCCCCAGTTATGAAAACTTAACAATTCAGCAGATAACTGGATTGGGATTATGTGGACGCGATCGCTCACCCAAGAAAAAAGCACAATTGGCAGCGATAATTGAAGAACTGACGAAAAAACACCAAAAGTTGGGAGTAATTGACCACCAGAAAGCCAAACGAGACGGAGATGGTTACTGGTTTGTCGATAACCGAGGCAGTAACGCCTACATTGAACATGATGCGCTGCTATTAATCGGTACACCATACCAAAACATAGGTGTTGTAAATCAAATCCATAGCACCCTGGATCAAGGGGGAGGGATGGATGCTCAGGCATATATTGACCACCTTGTACAGACTGAAGTAGTCCAAGCCGTCGGTCGCCCCCGTGCTAACCGTCGCCCTGATGAGCAAATCACGGTGTATATCGTCAGTGAGAAAGATTTATCTTACTTACTAGATTATTATCCAGGGGCTAACTTAGTCACCTCAACAGCTTTTGAAATTACCCCCACTGCGGGTACAGGCACAGAACAAACACACTGGGCAATTTTCCAAGCATTTGGGCAGATGGTAGAGGCTGGTGAAAAAATTGGCATTGAAGCCATAGCCCAAAAAGTCGGGAAAAGCCAGTCATACGTGAGCCAAATTGCTCAAGAATTTGGGGGCTGGATGCATCTCAAAAAAATATTACAAACCCTATATAGCTCCTTATATAGAACTGGTAATATTTTTTCAGTGGTTTTGACGGATGAAGAAAAATGGTTTGTTGACGAATATCTCCCCTTGTTGAAACGAGAATATCCAAAACAACCGGAGGAAGTGGTTAAAGAGGTGGTGCTGATGGCTCAGGTCTTTAGCTGTCAAGCCTTCCAAAGGATTCTAGATAGTTCAGCTATTGATATCAAAGCCTTTCTGATGAAATCGTTGTTATCAATATTACCCGCAGAAATTTTGGAGCAACTCAGGCGTTGGCCACCACTGCCTACCTAAAATTTAGTTAAATTTAATTTTTGTGAAGTGATTTGAGGCGAGCGCAGCGCTCGCCGAAGGCATCGCGCAGCGTTTTGTAAGAAACGCCCTGATTTTCATGCCTAAAAAGCTGGTCTTCTTGGATTGGACTTTCGCTACACATAGCCCACATCCTTCTTTTTGACTTTCGCTGTATTGACTACTTGACTACTAATTTTTTTTCTGGCTCTTAGTGCTACTAGCAGGTTTCTGAGCCGCAGTAGTCCCACTCGCCCCACCAGAATTTTCATTCTCTAGAGTCTTTTTCTGACGACGAGTGCTTTTCCTCAACTCACCTATTAAATACTTAATCCGGCTACCACTCAAATTGATGCCCTGCCCTGCCAACATTTCTGAAACTTCATCGTAAGTATAGCCATATTTATCAGAAGTCAGCTTCTCAATGTACCGTCTCATCTTGCGAACAGCTTCCTTGTCTGATACATCCTCTCGTTCCTTCGGCTTTTGCTCCTTTAAGACGCTAATCGCCTCATCAATCTTGCCTTTAGTAATCTTTTCAGAATCTTTTGGCTCAACCATTGCTATGTAATTAAATTGTTCATCATAATTTATATATTTTCCCCTATTTTTGAGATTGTATAACTCTACAATTTCAGCCGATTGCAGCTACGCTGGTTGTAATTTTCGTAATCCGGCTACGCCGTCAGCATCATTTAACTGATTTTGATATAATTTTCCCGTTTTGGCTACGCCATTATCATCATTTTACTGATGCCGTTTAACTCATACTGATTGTTGTCCCCCTCACCACTCCCAGCTACGCTGCTTGTAATTTCCGTCATGCGGCTACGCCGTTATCATCATTTATTAGAGACTGATATAATTTTCCAGTTCTGGCTACGCCATTACCATCATTTATTAAAAGCCGATCTACTTTTCATGTCCGGCTACGCCGTCTTTATATTCATCCGATGCCGACTTTAGCTGACTCTTGCCGACTGTTGCTAACCATAGCCTTCTCCCTCCGGCTATGCCGTCGCAGTAATTCAGCTAACACTGCTATAATTATTACGTTTCAGCTACGCTGTAATTGTCCTTCCTCCCCCCTGAATTACCAAAACCCATCTCCTGCTACCCCCGCGCACTTCCGCCCCCACGGACTTGTCGCCCACCCCCCGCAGCGTAGCTAGAAGCAAGCCGTGTCTTTTGCCTCCGGCAAACCTCGCTCCGCTCGGACGACAGGCTTGCCAAATGGGGAAGCCTCCCCCTTTGGAAACCCCCTCCCCCACCTCCCACAGTTATGCGCCCAAAACTGTCCAAAAACCTCCTGCGTACCAAAACCCTAGAAGCTCGTGTCAACGCCATTGAACACGACATGATTAAGCTCAAAGCACAAGACGCAGGACTCTCAATAGCTGAATTCACCCGACGCAGCGTATTACTCAAACCACTCCCCAAACGCACTAGCAAAATCACCCTGGCAACCTACCGCGAATTATCCCGCATCGGTAATAATATTAATCAACTCACCAGAGCCACCCACACAGCCATTAAAATGGGACTGCACCCACCCGCAGACCCAGAAGAATTAGCACAGTTACGCAACCTCCTACAACAGATAGGACGAGAACTGTCCCAAATGGAAACCGACCCCACCGATGAGGACGACATCGACGAAGAAGACGAAGACTGGGAGACAGAATGATTGGCAACCAAACCAAAGGTAAAAGCTTTCGCGGACTCCTTACAGCGTTTCCGGCTGTTATGAGGTACAGTAGCAGCAATTAGCAAACCAGTTT
>NZ_CAWUOL010000065.1:0-29970 GCF_963923915.1 Nodularia chucula CCY0103
TCAGGCTCTATCCCTTATTCAACAAGCTGTCTAGCTATGTTGTCACCCGTTAAGCGTTAATCAGCCTTAGTCCGATAAATTACCTATAAAATAGCAATTTTAGCCCACAAAGGTGGGCTGTATAGCTAGAGGCAAAAATTTCTCACCTCTACAACTGACTACTCAGGTTTAGGAGTAACTTTATCAATCACCTGAATTGTGCCATCTGTTTCTACACTCCAAACATCGTAGACACCAACAACATCCCCATTAGCATCAATATCCACATTACCACTAGCCCCTTGGTAATTAATTTCTTGACCTTCTCTTAATAACCTCAGTCCCTCACAGACATCAGTAACTTCTGTACCAGGTGCATTAGACACCTCACGGATTTTACTAGCTATACCAGATCCTGTATTTTCTTGGGCAGCTTGTGCTGCAAGGACTAATAAAGCAGCAGCATCCCAAGCTTGGGGGGCATATTCCCCCGGTGATCCGCCTTTTTTATCTGCCCATAGTTGGTTGAAATCAGCCAATGCTTCACCATCAGAACCAGGTACAGTACCCACCGCTCCAGCTAGGAGATAGTTACCATTACTACTTCTACCTACTTGTTCAGGAAAAGTTGGTGATTTTACCCCATCTGTGAGCAAAATTTGTACACCCTCAGTTAAACCTCGCTGGTAAGCAGTTTTGAGGAGAAGACTTCCTGTTTCAGCATAGAGAACCGCTACAACTGCATCTGGCTTGCCAGCAAAAGCAGCACTCGCCTCGGTATCAAATGTTTGCGCTTTGGGGTCATAGCGCACAGGCTTATCTTTATTAACTACAGTGCCGCCTAATGCTTCAAAAGCTTGTACAAATGCTCTTTCAAATCCCACCCCATAGTCGTTATTAATTACTACTGTGGAAACTCGCTGAAAGCCTCTTTGATTAGCTAGTTGCGCTAATGCTAGTGCTTGGTAAGTATCGGGTGGTGCTGTGCGCGCCCAAAATCCTTTAAAGTCCCCCTGTTGTGCTTTTTCTGTAAATACTGGACTAGTGCTACCAGGAGAAACCATCATGACTTGATTGGGTACGGCGACTGAAACAGCAGCTGTAGAAACGCTACTAGCAAAAGAACCAACTACACCAGCAACTTTATCTAGAGTTGCTAGTTTAGTCATACCAGCTGCACCAGCTCTAGGATCTGTTTGGTCGTCTACTTCTATGAGGGTAACTGGTCTGCCATTCACACCTTCGCAAGCGTTGACAGTTTCTACTAGTAAGGGAACTGACCCTGCCATTTGCTGTCCCACTGAAGCTAAGTCACCTGTTGTTGGTAGTAAACTGCCAATTTTTAGCCCTTGATTAGTATCAGTAGTGTTATTAGTGGTGGTCGTAGTGGTATTTTCAGCATTTTCACAAGCTCCCAACAGAACGCCTGTAAGCAGGGTAGCTATACTCAAGCCTAAAGCAGTATAAATTTTTGTCATGGTTTACTTTCACTCCTCATATAATTTTAGGAGTCTAAAATTGACACTCCCCGCGATAAATCGACGGGGATTCTTGGTTCAACGAAACCACGTAAGATTTAAACTAGATTTTTACATTAGTCCAATCTTAACAGACTCCAAAGGATAAATAATAGCATCTACCCGCAGGAGTAAAACTTTGTACCACCACATCAATATTTGTTGATTTATTACTTAGCCGTAAACCTGTAGTAAATTTACTTTTTTATAAAAACGGAGAGGGAGGGATTCGAACCCTCGGTACGGAGTTACCTGCCGTACAACAGATTAGCAATCTGTCGCTTTCGACCACTCAGCCACCTCTCCAGGTGTGCTACCGATAATAAACATAGCAAACTGTTTCCAGCTTGTCAACATCCAATGATAAATTTTTTGCCCCAGGTTGCTGTTTGGGGAATTAGTCGCTGTGGCGATCGCATCTGGGTAGCAGATTTCAATAATTCGTAATTCGTAATTCATAATTAATAGACAGAGCTATTTAATTTGGATGAAATGGGTGGGTTTTTTCAGGTTTCCCTGAATTGGGAACTTACGAATTACGAATTATTCTGACTACTGGGGACGTTAAAGCACTTGCGATCGCATCCACGCCATTGGCAAAGAGCGTAATTTTTGCCATTGCGGTACGTAGGCACGGCGAGTAAAAACGTTGTAATCGTTACGTTCAATGATGGTTAAAATGCGACTGTAATGCATGAGAGCAGCCCAAACAGGCCAACGAGCATCAGCAGATAGGTAAGTAATACCTCTTTCTGCTCTAGTATAAAACTCTCTGGCTCTGTTAATTTGAAACTGCATGAGGGCGCGCCAGCGATCATCGACTACACCTTTGAGCAAGTCTTCCTCGGTGTAATTAAATCGGGCTAAATCCTCTAGAGGAATATAAATTCGCCCACGTCGTGCATCTTCCCCCACATCCCGGAGAATATTGGTAAGTTGCTTGGCGATTCCCAAGGCAATTTCTTCAGCAGTGGGCATATAAGGCTGTTGTTTACAGTTCCACGGGGCGGTATTTTTGGTTTCATCCAATCCCATGACTGAGGTTGACATTAAGCCAACAGTGCCAGCGACGCGGTAACAGTAGAGGTATAAGTCCTCAAAGGTTTGATAACGACTGCGATATAAATCCATTTGCTGACCAGCGATCATATCCCGGAAGGGCTGAATGTCGATGGGAAAGCGTCTAACAGTATCAGCTAAAGCTACGTCATAATTTTCTACTGGGTTTCCAGCAAAAATTGATTCCAGCTGCTGTTCCCATAAATTGAGAGTTTCTGGTGTAGTCATGGTAGATGCGGGGCCATCTACTAGTTCATCTGTGCGGCGACACCAAGCGTAAATCGCCCAAATAGCAGGGCGTTTTTCTTCACTCAGGAGCAAAGTGCTTAGGTAAAAGGTCGCGGAATACTTGGCTATAAGTTGCCGACAAAGTTTGTAGGACTCGTCTACAGAGACCAACGTTTTCATGCGCGGAGGGGAATCAGGCAGTTGCAGCATTCGTTGCGGGCGGTCGGGTTGGCGTTTGCAGGTCTGAGGAATTTGCTACCGGGGATGCGTCAGAAATTGCTTGAGCTGTTAGCTTACCAGAAAGTACGGCACCTTCCATACTGCCTAAATAGCGCTGCATGGTGTAACTCCCTGAGAGAAAAAAGTTAGGGATGGGGGTTACTTGTACGGGGCGGTACTGTTGACGGCCTGGGGTGGCTTTATAAACTGAACGTGGTGTTTTCACCACATGAGATTTCAGCAATTTGGCGGGATTTTCTCCCCCAAAATGGTCTGGGAAGAGTTTTTCCAATTCGGCAATAGTGGCGGTAACAATTTCCTCATCTGATTTGGTGATCCAATCTTTTGCCGGAGCTAAAACTAATTCCAACATTGAGCGATCGGGATTAGCATATTCACGACAAGCATTGCTCATATCAGCATAAACGCTGAGGAGGGGCGATCGTGAAAATAGCAGGTGATCAATTTCTGTGAGTTTACGATCAAACCACAGATGTAAGTTGATTACAGGCACACCTTCCAAACCTTCTAGCTTCTGGAAATACTCCATTTGCTGCCAAGGTTTGGGTAACATTATCTTCAGAGGGTCAACTGACATGGCGGATACATACATATCAGCCGTTAAGACTTCATCGGGAGCGCCATTTAACCCCCTGAGCAAAAATCCTTGCACAGTACCATCAGGGTTGAGCAAAATCTGTTTTAAAGGAGCGTTGAGACGGACTTCGCCACCCCGCTCGGTTATATAATCCACTATGGGTTGACATAATCGCTCGGTGGGAGAACCATCTAGAAATGCAATTTTAGAACCATATCTTTCTTGGAGAAAGCGATTGAGTGCAGTTAAGAGAATTGTGGCAGACACTTCATCAGGATTGATAAAGGTCAGGGCTTTACAAGCAGCGATAAAAACGTCACTAGTTACCCGCTCGTCAACTCCTTGCCTTTCTAACCATTCTAAGAAGCTGTATTTGTCCATCTCCTCAACATACTTCTGACCCCGAACTACTGCTGGTAGTAGGCCAATGGCAAACCGAATCTTCTGTTCCCAGGTCAACATATCGTTGTTGCGGAGAATTGAAGCGATGATGTTAAAAGGAGATGGAATATCTGGGACATCAAAACGCGAGAGTGTCCCAGGTTTGTCTGGTTGATTGAAAATCAATGTATGCTGTTTCCATTGGAGTCTGTCTTCAATGCCCAATTCTTTGAGCAATTGCAGCATATTGGGGTAGGCTCCAAAGAAGGCGTGTAATCCGGTTTCGTACCAGTCGCCGTCAGAGTCTTTCCACGCCGCGACCAGACCACCCAGTACATCCCGGCTTTCCAAGACAATGGGAGTGTGACCTGCGTCTGTGAGATATTTCGCGCAGGATAGTCCTGCTAGTCCAGCACCCGCGATCGCTACTCGCATTTAAACTTACTGCCTTTTAATATGTTTTGATTGTTTTGTCGTTCTCATTATACGTTGCAATCCGTTACATTTGGCAGAGGTTGTGCGATCGCTTCTGGAAAAACTCTGTTCCAAGGCAATTATACTGATATTCACCAACAACAGTAGAGCGCCACCATCATGAATACTCCAGCTTTCAAGCATGGATTCAGTATAGAACTGAATTGTTGTCCCCAGTCTCAAATATTCTCTAGCAATAAGTTAATTTATGTAATTTATGTAATTTATTTTTCTCGACCTCATATATTTTTTGATCTCATGGTATAATCGTTAATTTTTATTTTCATAAACCTATCAACTTACAGCAGCACAAAAAAAATTTGTTCTTCATCTGGAAAAATTAGAGAATTAGTCCTGACAACGCACAATATCCCCGACAATTATCCATAGGTAATAATCGCCTATGTACAGTCATAATAAGAAGCAATGACAAACTAAAGAAATTATCTCATCTTCTAAGCAAACAGTTATTACAGAAAATTGGTTAAATTTTGACAGAATTATTATTTTTTCCATGCTAGAACACATTACTCCTCTGATTCTGACTTATAACGAAGCTGCCAATATTGAACGCACTCTTGAGCGTCTCACCTGGGCTGAAAAAATCATCGTTATAGATAGCTATAGTACAGATACAACCCTAGAAATACTCAACTCCTATGCACAAGTCGAGGTATTTAAACGTGATTTCGATAGCCACGGTAAGCAATGGAACTATGGCTTAGAACAAGTCAAAACCTCCTGGGTGCTGTCTCTAGATGCAGACTATATAGTTACAGAGGATTTAATCTCTGAAATAGCAGCCTTACCTGTGGATGGAGAAATTGATGGTTACTTTGTCAGCTTTAAGTACTGTGTCTTAGGTAAACCTGTGCGGAACACGAGAATACTGCCTCCCCGTCAAGTGCTATTTAAAAAAAGTAAAGCTATTTATATTGATGATGGACACACACAGGTTTTACAACTAAACGGTAAGTCAACTTTACTCTCTAGTTATCTTTATCACGATGATCGTAAACCCTTCAGTCGTTGGTTATGGTCACAACAACGTTACACATTACTGGAAGCCCAGAAAATCATAGAAACTCCCTTCCAAGAACTAGACTGGGTTGATCGGATTCGTCGGCAAAAAGTTTTAGCACCTGGGATGGTATTTATCTATTGCTTAATTATCGAAGGGTGGATTTTCGATGGTTGGTATGGTTGGTATTACGTGTTCCATCGTGTTTTAGCAGAAACTATCCTAGCAATTCGGATAATTGAGGCAGAGAAATTAAGAAATAATTAGGGTTTGCTGAATAAATATAAAACCGATATAAATCAAAGGTTTGAGGCTGATAAACAGGAAAGTAGGTGCAAGGTTTTTGAAAGGTGTACCATCAAAAGTGTGAATTTTAGATAAATCAGAAAATTTGGGGATGGCAGATCACTGAAACTGTTCCCTGTTCCCTACCTCCACGACAAAACTTTTTCACCAAGCCCTAATTAAACTTAATTCTTACGAGTAGCAACACACATCAAAGTTAAAGCAGCGTCTATGGAGTTAGAGTTTATACCTGATAATCCTTGAGCTAGACGATACTTCCAAAAGGGCTTACCGTAGTTACCCTCTAGTGCTGCTGCACCTAATACATGGTTATGAGGATAGATGTTAACCTCAAATCCCATCGGCTCTAGTAACTGATGAAACATTTCTGATGTGACACCATCACGGGCTTTGTGATGTACCTCGGTTGCTAAACACCAAGTTTGTTCTTCTGTAGAGGAATGTCCCCCTCGTTTCAGCAACTTATAAACTGGTAAACGTAATTCCCATAATAGTGAACCTATACCTTTAAACTGATAAGCACTTTTCTGGGGATCACGATCTGTGATTAGCAACCCACCAGGACGTACCAATTTAGCTGCTTCTTGCAACACTTTTTGCATATCATCACAATGATGCAAAGCAGCATTCAGCATCACAATATCAGCAAACCCAGAAACAAAAGGTAGATTGTGAGCATCTGCCAGCACCGCAGTATATCCCATATCACTAGCCATTTTCAGTGCGCCGAGGGAGACATCTACCCCTAGTAGTAATTCTGGCTCCCCACAACAGTCTTTGAGAGAGGCGTATATATTACCAGCACCACAACCAATATCTACTACTATTTTATCTTGCCAACTACCAATCACAGCTTGCCAAAGTTCGATAAAGTTTTCATCTCTGTGACAAGCTTGAAAATAGTTTAAGCCCCATTCTGGATGGCCAAAGTAGTAGCTGTTAGCTTCTATGGCTGGAGTAGGGTTTGGAATTTGGCAAACAATAACACCTTGATCCGATTTGTCGATTTTACTGGGTAGAGCAAAATACTGATAACAATTTGTATTTACTTGTTGCAACATTTACGAAAATGTTTAAAGTATACTTAATGCGTGGTCTTATATCGAACTAAGTACAACAAACTACGCCTATTTTTAGTTAGTAATAATCATTAGTTTGTCTGTATCCCTAGTTGACTTTCTTAAGATAATATAAATGTTACCCAAAATGTACACTAATATTTATTGTTTTTGTATAGTAAGATTGCTGAATTTAAAGCTTTTACGAGCTAATTGTATCCCATTATACAACTTTTGCCAAAATCATGTATACTGCTTCAGTAGTTTTGACTGCATAGGGAATAAATAATCAATGCTAGACACAAATCTCAGGAATTATTATGCCGAGCAAATTTCCAATAAACTCTTAGATTACAAGGAGGCTTTAAGACAAGAGTTTTCTATTACTGACCGCATAAATACCTGTTATTTAGATGATATTTTAAATGAAAAAGATGTCTTAGAAATCTATCATGCCTTTCCTGATAAACAAAATTTATTGCAGTTAAAGGATTTGCGAGAACATAAATACGTCGGCATCCAATTAGATAAGTATAACCCTATTCTGGAAGAAATTATCTATGCTTTTCAAGATTCCAGAGTAGTGGATGTGATTAGTGAAATTACAGGTTTAGATGAGTTAATGCCAGATGAATACCTTTATGCTGGTGGTGTTAGCTTGATGGAAGATGGCTGTTTTTTAAATCCCCATCTCGATAATTCCCATGATAAAGATATTAGTAACTATCGGGTTTTAAACTTATTATATTACGTAAGTCCTGACTGGCAAGCTGACTATGGGGGGAATTTAGAACTGTGGGATCAAGGTTTAAAACAGCCTTGTAGGACTATTCACAGCAAGTTTAATCGGTTAGTGATTATGGTTACTAATAAAAACTCTTGGCATTCTGTGAGTCCAATTAATCATAATGGTCGCCGTTGTTGCGTGTCTAACTATTACTTTTCGCCAATACCGGCTGATCAACAAAAGTATTATCATGTTACTTCCTTTCGAGGTCGCCCAGAACAGAATCTGAGAGATATGGTTTTAAGGGGAGATACTTTATTAAGAAACATGGTGCGTAAAGTCGTTAAAAATCGCATCAAAAAGCCTCATTTTTATAAAAAAGATGGGAAAGAATCCTAAAAAAAAGAAAAGAGGAAAAAACTTTTCTGGGTGATGCCCAAATATTCAGAAAATAACCGAGGCTAAGTAAATCACAATCCCATAGGAGTTCTATATTGAGGTAGTTGTGGATAAATAATCCCAGGTTTTTGATGACAAAAATATCAGGAAAGGATGATGGTAGTATCTGAAGATTTACAGCGTTTTGGTAATCATTTAATAGTTGGTATTTGCGGGACTGTATTAAGTGATGACGATAAACGTATACTTAGTGAATTAAAACCGGTGGGAGTGATATTTTTTGCGAAAAACTTTCTGGATGGTCAGCCTTATGAAGTGTGGTTGGAAAGTTTCCAGAAGTTGAACCAGCAAATCAGGGAGTATGCGGAACGTGATTCAATGTTTATAACATTAGATCATGAAGGGGGAAGAGTAGTCAGAACACCTTTACCTATAACGAGGTTTCCTTATGCTTTGTTGCTGGGTGGTTACGCCAGACAAGTAGGAAAGGCTACAGCATTAGAATTAAAATCTTTGGGAATTAATCTATCTTGGTCTCCGGTAGCAGATATTTTTTCCCATCCTCAAAATCCGATTATTGGCCCTCGCGCTTTTGGTCGCACCCCAGAAACCACGGCTGAGGCTGTGTGTGCATATTACAGAGGACTTCAGGAGGAGGGAATTTTAGGATGTGCTAAACACTTTCCAGGACATGGAGACACTAGCAAGGATTCTCATCTGGAATTACCAATACTCAATCTTAGTTTAGAAGATTTAAGTATTCGTGAAGTTATACCATTTAAAGCGCTAATTTCCGAGGGAATACCTGTAATTATGACAGCGCATATTTTATTCCCTCAGATAGATTCCCATGTACCGGCGACCCTTTCCCCAGCTATTCTGAAGGAAATTCTGCGGGATGAATTGGGTTTTAGGGGAGTGGTTGTATCTGATGATTTGGATATGAAGGCTGTGTCAGATATGTTTATTCAACGTGGTACAGTGGCGAGGGCTGTGAATGCTGGCTGTGATTTGTTTATTATTTCGCGGAATCTCAATTCTGTATCTATTGAACGTACCTATCAGATGGCTGAGGATTTTGCTGATTCTTTAAGGACAGGTAGTTTGGATGAATTAGTTGTAGTTGCAGCTAGGGAAAGAATTGCCAAGCTACTGGCTGTGACTCCCCAATATAGTATTCAGGCTTTGGATAAGGATATTTTAGAGCGACACGCGGAACTGGCGATCGCCTGTTGTTTTCAGGGGAATAGGGAGTGAGATTTGCTTAATTACAACTAAATTAGGGCAAAAACCGATCTAAAGCAGCCTTTAACTGTTCCAGTTCTATTTCTATATTGCCCTCTTCAGCAGCTCTGGCAATACATTGTGTTAAATGTTCATCTAAAATAATTCGGGCTACTTTATCCAAAGCGCCCCGCACAGCCGCAATTTGTAACAAAACATCAGGACAGGGGCTATTTTGCTGCACCATTGTTTTAATACCGCGAACATGGCCTTCTATGCGAGATAATCGATTGACAATTTTCCGTAGAGACTCTTGACTATGAACGTGAGGATGTGCCGATTTTCCCTGGTGATGAGTATGTTTTTGGTGTTCTAAATCATGATCTTGGGCATTTTCTCCTTCCTGGGATATGGGCAAGGATTCTTGATCTGATCGGTTTAATCTATTCATTAGTGATGTAGCACTGGCAATACTTTAGATATTAGCCTAGAGGATCATGATTCACAGAAAAACTATTATCTTAGATTTCGCCGTCCCGTAATTTTAAGCCCAAACCTTGCTTGCGATTGCATATTTCGTAGTAAAGAAATAAATTATACTAGAGAAAGGAACATACAGAGTTAAAGTACACCGACTTATGGGAGTGGAAGATATAGCACCCGCCAAGGTGGTTGGGACAAAAATGGATCATAAAACCCTTGTAATTAAGGAGTTTTCAGCCTACCCCCCTGCTATATTTTTGAGGCTAGTGCCGCCGGAAGTCAACAGTCTTGTTCTCTAGTCCTTTGATTGAACAAGCCCATCATAGGGATTTTTAACGGGGGAAGCTCTCAAAAGAATGATAACGCCAAGAGATCAGCGTTATCATCGATTCTGTCAAAATAAATGTAAATAGAGTTTTGCAACTGATCTCAGAATTAAGCTTCTCAATTGGATTGTGATTATGCGATTTTCTCAAGAAGGCGGTTTTTTACGTAAACTTAGTTCTTATCTGTTATCCGTCATTTTAGTTGTGGCGCTAACGGTCAGCACTTTCCATGTTTTACCTTCTCAAGCTGAACCTGCACCGAGTCTGGGGTCTGATACCGAGGTTTCAGATATCATCACCCAAAAGCCATCACCAGCTAATGCGGCTATCGGTAGCACTAGTTTTGTGACAGCAGCTGTGAATCGTGTGGGAACAGCAGTAGTCCGGATTGATACTGAACGCACTATTACTCGGCGGATGGACCCATTTATGGAAGACCCATTTTTCCGGCGGTTTTTTGGTGATAGTTTCCCCCAACAATTACCTTCTGAACAATTGCGCGGTTTAGGTTCGGGCTTCATTATTGATAAAGGTGGCTTGGTTTTGACTAATGCCCATGTGGTGGATAAAGCTGATAAGGTTACAGTCCGCTTGAAGGATGGTCGCACTTATGAAGGTAAGGTTCAAGGGATTGATGAGGTGACAGATTTAGCGGTGGTGAAGATTAACCCTGATCGGGATTTACCTGTTGCGCCTTTGGGTGATTCCGATGCGGTTCAAGTGGGAGATTGGGCGATCGCAGTGGGTAATCCGTTAGGATTTGATAATACCGTGACTTTGGGCATTGTTAGCACTCTCAAACGTTCCAGCGCCCAAGTGGGAATTGCTGACAAACGTTTGGACTTTATTCAAACCGATGCGGCGATTAATCCTGGTAATTCTGGGGGACCGTTATTAAATGAACGGGGGGAAGTGATCGGAATTAATACAGCAATTCGTCCTGATGCTATGGGTATTGGTTTTGCTATTCCCATTGATAAGGCTAAGGCGATCGCCATGCAATTGCAACGTGATGGGAAGGTGATTCACCCCTATTTAGGTGTACAAATGATTACTTTAACCCCAGAATTAGCACAGCAGAATAATACTGACCCTAATTCTCCGATTCAAATCCCAGAAATTAATGGTGTTTTGGTGATGCGAGTTATACCTAATTCTCCGGCTGCATTGGGGGGTATACGACGGGGAGACGTAATTGTGCAAGTTGATCGGGAACCTGTCACTAGTGCGGAGAGGTTACAGAATTTTGTGGAAAATAGTCGTCTGGGTCAATTATTGCAAGTGAAAGTGCAACGGAATAATCAGACACAGACACTTTCCATCCGCACTGCTGAGTTACAAGATCCTGCTTAGGTGAGGAAAGAACGAACCACAAAGGACACAAAGGACACAAAGTCAAGAGGGTTTCAGAGAGTTCTTGCATAAGTCCTGATGAGAATTGGCGGGGTGTTTTGCCTAAGTAGAAATCAATTAAGGTGGAAGTAGGATGATTAAGTCAGTACCTACTTCTCCTGAAAATTTTTGTAGATTGAAAACTGATGCTATACAGAAGATTTGGCCGCACAGAATTACAGATGCCTGTTTTTTCTTGTGGCGGGATGAGATACCAGTTTAAATGGCAAGATGTGCCTAATTCGGAAATTCCACTGGATAATCAGGCAAATTTAGAAGCTACTATTCGCCGATCTGTGGAACTGGGTATTAATCACATTGAAACTGCCCGTGGTTATGGGACATCGGAACTACAATTAGGGCAAATATTACCGCAATTTCGGCGTGAGCAATTAATTGTACAGACGAAAGTTGGTCCTGTGGCAGATGGGCAAAAATTCCGCCAAACTTTTGAGCAATCTTTGCAAAATCTTCAGTTAGATTATGTGGATTTGCTGGGAATACATGGGATCAATCATGGCGAATCTTTAGATTTTAGTATGCGTCCTGGTGGCTGTTTAGAGGTGGCGCAGCAATTACAAAAAGAGGGAAAAGTGAGATTTATTGGCTTTTCTACTCATGGTTCTAAAGATATTATTATTCAGGCAATTAATACGAATCAATTTGATTATGTAAATCTCCATTGGTACTATATTAATCAATGGAATTGGGAAGCAATTACAGCCGCTAACCGTCATGATATGGGGGTATTTATTATTAGTCCCTCAGATAAAGGGGGAATGCTATATAAACCACCGCAAAAGTTAGTTAATCTTTGCGCCCCTTTAAGTCCAATGGTGTTTAATAATTTGTTTTGTCTCAGTCATGGACAAGTACATACTTTGAGTGTCGGTGCAGCTAGACCCACAGATTTTGATGAACATCTGAAAACTTTAGAATATTTAGACCGGGCGGAGGAAATTTTGCCGCCCATTTTGAGGAGGTTGGAACAGGAGGCGATCGCCACTTTAGGAGAAGACTGGGTAAAAACTTGGGAAACTAATTTACCCAGCTTTGAAAAGACACCGGGAGAGGTGAATATTCCTGTGATTTTGTGGTTATTAAATCTGGCGATCGCCTATGATTTAGTAGACTACGCCAAAATGCGCTACAACCTTCTGGGTAATGGTAGTCACTGGTTTCCTGGTAACAAAGCCGACCGCTTAGAAGAACTCAACTTAAGGAAATCTCTCGCCCATAGTCCCCACGCCGATAAAATTCTGCATAAGTTAGCCCAAGCAGATGAAATGTTAGGCGGTGCGGAAGTTAAGCGGTTGTCTAAGACTTAGGGAGTGGAGACTGGTGATTGAGGAATGGGGATTTCTCCCTATCACTGGAATCAAGAACGGCTACGATCCTCTTAAAATAGTAGACATAACACATATCTTGCACCAGGCGACTAGAAGTCACGGCTACACAGGCGTGACGCGAAGCGTCTTCCCGAAGGGAAGGCCGCCTACGCGGGTTGAAAACCTGAATTTTATGTTAGTCCGCGCAGGCGGACTTTGTTTGTATAGCCGCGATTTCTAATCGCTAGGGCTACTAATTTTTGTTATTTTTAACAACTTCCTCCTGTAGTAAAACTTATGGCATTTTCTTCTATTGTGCGTGCCTTGGGGCGATCGCCACTCAGCACTGAATTACTTTCCAAGTTAAATCGCCAACAAGAATTGCGGTTAAATGGCATTTCTCGTTTACCCAAAGGGCTGGTAACTTCGGCGTTGGCGCAAAGTTCGGGAAGGAATTTGTTGGTAGTTGTGCCAACTTTGGAGGAAGGAGGACGGGCTTTTGCACAGTTAGAGGCTATGGGTTGGCAAACGGTGCATTTTTACCCAACTTCGGAAGCTTCCCCTTATGAACCCTTTGACCCAGAAACGGAAATGACTTGGGGACAGATGCAGGTTCTGGCTGATTTGGTGAATAGTCAGGGGGAATCAAACCCAAATTCCACAGCAAAGCGTTCTTGGGCAATTGTGGCTACAGCTGGGGCTTTACAACCCCATTTACCACCACCAGCAGCTTTTATCCCTTTCTGTCTCAACGTCAAGCGGGGGATGGAATTTGATTTAGATAGCTTCGGCGAAAAAATTACCAAGTTGGGCTATGAACGAGTACCACTGGTGGAAACAGAAGGTCAATGGAGTCGGCGCGGTGATATTGTCGATGTCTTTCCTGTGTCCTCAGAAATGCCTGTGCGGTTAGAGTGGTTTGGTGATGAAGTTGAGAAAATCCGCGAATTTGATCCGGCTACTCAACGTTCTGCTCTTGACAAAATTGCACAACTTACCCTGACTCCCACTAGTTTTGCACCTATTGTTTGGGAAGCACTGCAAGATCATCCTCAGTTACAGTCAGATTCAGAAAATTTAGAAGGTAGTCGGCGTTTTTTGGGCTTGGCTTTTGCACAACCGGCTTCCCTTTTAGATTACTTGGGTGAAAATACCCTGATTGCTGTGGATGAACCAGAACAGTGTCATGCACATAGCGATCGCTGGGTGGAAAATGCGGAAGAACAATGGGGGAGTGGGGAGTGGGGAGTAGGGAGTGGGGAAGAATTACCGAAAATTCACCGTTCTTTTGATGAATGTCTGGCTGATGTCACTAAATTTCCCACTTTATATTTATCAGAATTAGCAGAAGAAAATAGTGGGATAAATTTGGCGAGTCGGTCTTTACCAGTGACACCGCATCAATTTAATAAACTAGCACAAACACTTAGAGCAGAGCGCGATCGCAACTTTTCCATTTGGCTAATTTCTGCCCAACCTTCCCGTTCTGTATCTCTACTGCAAGAACACGATTGTCCGGCGCAATTTATCCCCAACCCCCGCGACTACCAAGCCATTGACAAGTTACAAATTAACCATATCCCTGTAGCCTTGAAGTATTCCGGTTTGGCAGAATTGGAAGGCTTTATTTTGCCAACCTATCGTTTAGTCATTGTCACAGACAGAGAATTTTACGGACAGCATTCCCTCGCCACACCAGGATATATCCGCAAGCGTCGCCAAGCCAGTTCTAAGCAAGTAGACCCCAACAAGCTGCGTGAAGGTGATTATGTGGTTCACCGCAGCCACGGAGTTGGTAAATTTGTCAAATTGGAAAGTTTAACCATTAATCACGAAACCCGCGATTATTTAGTAGTGCAGTATGCTGACGGTCTCCTGAGAGTTGCAGCCGATCAAGTGGGTTCTTTATCTCGATTTCGCCGCACTGGAGATAAAGCCCCAGAACTGCACAAAATGACTGGTAAGGCTTGGGATAATACGAAAAACCGTGTTCGCAAAGCCATCAAAAAGTTAGCGGTGGACTTGCTGAAACTCTATGCAGCCCGATCTAAACAGGAAGGCTATAGCTATCCTCAAGATATGCCTTGGCAAGAAGAAATGGAAGATTCCTTCCCCTATCAAGCCACCACCGACCAGCTAAAAGCTGTCCAAGATGTGAAACGGGATATGGAAAGCGATCGCCCAATGGATCGTTTAGTCTGTGGTGATGTGGGTTTTGGTAAAACAGAGGTAGCAATTCGGGCGATTTTTAAAGCTGTCACCTCCGGGAAACAAGTTGCACTGCTTGCACCTACAACAATTTTGACTCAGCAACACTACCACACCATCAAAGAACGCTTTGCACCTTACCCAGTCAATATCGGCTTAATGAATCGGTTTCGCAGCGCTGAAGAACGCCGCACCATTCAAAAGCGATTAGCCACAGGGGAATTAGATATAGTCGTGGGGACACACCAACTTTTAGGTAAAAATGTCACCTTTCGGGATTTAGGACTGTTGGTTGTGGATGAAGAACAACGATTTGGGGTGAATCAAAAAGAGAAAATTAAAAGCTTGAAAACTCAAGTTGATGTCCTCACCCTTTCCGCAACTCCCATTCCCCGCACCTTATATATGTCTTTGTCGGGGATTCGGGAAATGAGTTTAATTACCACACCACCCCCCAGCAGAAGAGCGATTAAAACTCACCTAGCACCACTCAACCCGGAAATTGTCCGCAGTGCTATTCGTCAAGAATTAGACAGAGGTGGGCAAGTTTTCTATGTAGTTCCACGAGTAGAAGGTATTGAAGAACTGACAGCGAATTTAAGGGAAATGATTCCAGGTGCTAGGTTTGCGATCGCACACGGTCAAATGGACGAAAGCGAGTTAGAATCAACCATGCTCACTTTCAGTAATGGTGATGCAGATATCCTTGTTTGTACGACAATCATTGAATCTGGTTTAGATATTCCCCGCGTCAACACAATCTTAATTGAAGACGCGCACCGCTTCGGATTATCGCAATTATACCAATTACGGGGACGTGTGGGACGTGCCGGCATTCAAGCCCACGCTTGGTTATTTTATCCCAAACAACGGGCTTTATCAGATGCCGCCCGGCAAAGACTGCGAGCCATTCAGGAATTTACCCAACTCGGTTCCGGCTATCAACTAGCCATGCGGGACATGGAAATTCGCGGTGTGGGTAACTTACTAGGTGCAGAACAATCGGGACAAATGGAAGCTATCGGCTTTGATTTGTATATGGAAATGTTAGAAGAGGCGATTCGAGAAATTAGAGGTCAGGAAATTCCCAAAGTTGATGAAACTCAAATTGACCTCAACCTCACAGCATTTATTCCCTCTGATTATATTCCCGACGTGGATCAAAAGATGAGTGCTTACCGGGCAGTGGCAGCGGCCAAGTCTCCCGAAGAGTTACAGTATATCGCAGCTGAGTGGGGCGATCGCTATGGTAATTTACCAGTCCCAGCCAATCAACTATTACGAGTCATGGAACTCAAACAACTAGCGAAAAAGTTAGGATTTAGCCGCATTAAACCAGAGAATAAGCAACACATTGTTTTAGAAACACCAATGGAAGAACCAGCGTGGAATTTACTAGCAGGGAATTTACCAGAACATTTAAAGACTCGTTTTGTTTACTCTCCTGGTAAAGTCAGAGTACGCGGATTAGCAGTTTTAAAAGCCGACCAACAACTGCAAAGTTTACTGGATGCCATGAATAAAATGCAAGGTGCTGTTGTAGAGGCGATTGTTGTGTGAATAGTAGTTAACTCTCTAATCATTATTAGTAAATTAGGACTTACGCAAGAACTCTCTCAAACCCTCTTTACTTCGTGTCCTTTGTGGTATGCGCTCCGCGCACGCTACACGTTAGCGGAGCTTACGCCTACGGCATACTACGTAAACGCTTTAGCGATACGTTTATTCATAATTTTGCGTAAATCCTGTAAATATCAAAAAATATATACTTTTACATGATGTGCTTGAACAGTATCTAGTTGCCAGGTATTCTTTAATGTATATACTTTTCTCAAAAGGTAAGTGCAATGTTTAATAAATTTGCCGTGACACTGGGACTAGCCGTAGGACTGTGCGCTATCAATACTTCCAAGGCATCGGCTTTGAATTTCTCATTTTCTTTCAGTAATAATGCTGGAAATACTAACGGTACTGTTACAGGTACAATATTCGGACTGACAGATAACGCCACATCAGCTGCTACTCAAATTATAATAGACTCATTCCCAGCAGCATTAGGTACTCCAGTAGATGGACTGATTGCTACAAATTGGAATGTTCTTGGAAATTCATTCACGGTAGCTAATGGAGCGCTTACAGGGGGAAATTTTTCTGCACAAGCATCTGCATCGGGAATATGTTTAAATGCTCCCTGTTTTGGTCCATTTAACAATGGACTGACATTTAATCAAGCTGGCAATACAGTAGGTAATAATGGTGGTTTCGCTGCACTTAACCCCGCTGGACTTAACCCACCGACACCAATACCTTGGCATTTTTCTCCAGAACAATCACTAGCACTAGGCATACCCTTATTCATCGGGTTAAGAGAACTTAAGAAAAGAAAGATAGTAGCAAAAGCTAGAGTTGTTGAAATGACCCGTTAAAAGATATTCAGAGACATTGGAGGCAATGACTCTGAATGACTGCATTTGTTTTTAACTAGCTCAAAATGTTCTAGCTCTTCTGATGCGATCGCAGTTAACTACCTAATCATTTTAGTATTAGAGGGGTAACGAAACATAAATTTTAAGGCTACACCCCTTGCTTTGCGCTCATAGTGGGAGTGATCAAGTAGAATAATATCCAAATTAGCGATCGCTTCAGCTTCTCCTTTGTCCAAAGTTTGCTTTACGTGATCAGGATTAATTCCTCATGCTTAGAAACGATAATTGCGATAGCCGCCCTCGCCGTAGGCATCGCTTACCCATAGACTAACAGGTATAGCGTTACCTTGAGGGTCTACTCTCACTCTCACAGTAATTGGGCGAATTTGTCTGCCTTGATTGCCTCTAAATTGCTGCACACTTTGGTAAATATCGCCACTAATTTGCTGCCTTTCCTGTTCTGGAAGGTAGTAGTTTTCCAAACCATAGGTAATACCATTATCTTGATATGTCCCTCTTAAAGCCACTTGATTGTTGGGCAGAGATTGGGGCATACTACTAGTTACCCGTACTGGTCTCCAAGGATTAGGAACACCACTACCAGAGGAAAATTGCTGTTCTTGCAAAACTACGTATAAATTCGTCCCTGGTACTAATTGTTGTCTATTTCTTCCCTGATTGAACCGGAGTAAATCGTCCCAACCTGGAAGATTTTGTAAATTTTCCACACGGGATATATTATATTCCAATGCCAGGGAAAAATCCCCCACCACATTATTAGGATCTTGAGGTAATGTTTGCAGAATCACATCCCTACCAATGACATTAGTATACACAGCTTGGGTAGGAACTGCGAGAATTATTGCCCCTTGAATTAACAGAGGAACTAATAAACGCCAAAAAGGTAGAGGCTGATTTGCTTTTTGTTCAGTAGCAACCAGATAATCTTTAAAAGTCAACTTCTCGGAAAATTCGACTTCAGGGGATACTGTTCTAAAAGATTGATTTTCAGTCCTTTCAGAAGAATTATTTCTCATGAGCGTAGTCCTAAGATGAAGGGTTGTTTTTCAAAATAGTTTCTGGATAAATCCCCAGAATTAGGACTGACGCAGAGATTCCCGGACAACAGTGAAGCACAGAGATGATAGCAACTATTATAGGCGAACTTAAATCATTCACCTAGTTAAATGTCTCAAATCATTACAAAAAATCAATTAAGATTTAGAACCGCTAGGTAAACGACGTTCAAACCATAGTCCAGCGCTAATTAATGCCGAACCACAGATAACAAACACCAGAGACTGAAATAATCGATCCGTGTCGTATTCTATAGCGCGACTGATAATTTGCATTGTTAACAATAGCATACCGCCCCAGAAGTTACTTCTGTTATTTAACTTTAATCCTTCTCGGATTAACCCTGATGCCAAAAATGCTAACAACACATTGAAGATAAAACTGCCTAATTCATCAATGCGAGTAATAGCTAAATGCCAAAAAGGTGTAATGATGATGAAACCCAAATAAGTAGTTACCACCACCAAAGTGAAAATTACTTCCCGGCGAGGAGGGTTATTTCTCAAACGCAGCAAAGACAACCATTGTAATACAGTCAAACCACTCAAAATCCCCAAATCGATAATAGGCAAAGACATGAATAGATTATTGCTATTACTGGGGACAAAATTATTGAATGTTGAACCTACCCATTGTTCACGAAAAGACAAAGCATAAAACACCAAGCCAAAAAAGATTAATGCTAAGTCCCGCGCTAGAGGTTGGAATAGCCTGTAATTAACAGTGGGGAACAGCAAATCATCATAACTCCAGAATAATGCTGGTGGTAGTGCCAAAGCAAAAGATGCCACCCAGGGAGCCATATTAGCAAAATTCAGCAGTGGTAAAGGATTGAGGCTTAACTGCAAAGTACCAGCAAATACTAAGGCTGCTAAAGCAAAAATCCACCGGGAGCGACAAAAATATGCTAAGGGTACAAATAGCAACCAGGACAACAACGGCATATGTCGCACCACCAAACCTACCCAATTCCAGTCATCCACAGACACCAAAAAGTTTTCTCTCCCCACCCAGTAACCGATTTGGCTGAGGATAATAGCCATCAATCCCAGGGAAGTTAAAGATAGGCTATAAGCCATTACTAAAACACCAAATCCCCAGGCAAAAAATAGTTCAGCAGCCGAACCATTAATATTGAAAATCTGTGCCATCAGTAATATGTTTGCACCTAAAATGAAGGAGCTTAAAATTAATAATCCTTCTCCCACAATGCGTTTGTTTTGTGGCTGTTTTTGCTGTTGATTGTTTCTTGATTTACCTTCTTTCCATGTATAAAATCCAATGATACTAGTTGAGATGAATAGACTAATCATCAAAATGAATTTGACTTCTCTTGACCATATTTCCCAGTTTGCTGCTACAAAAGTAATTATACCTAAACATAACAGGACACCACCTAGAGAAATGACCATTACTCCAAAGCGATCGCGTGCAGCCGCTTCTAAATTATTAAATCGATAACGGTCTGCCAAATTTTGGTACTGGGAAGCACTAATTAATCCTTCGTCTCGCCATATTTTGGCTTCTCGCTGTAATTTTTGCTGAAAATTATCTAACATTTATAACTATCTCCGGTGCATTTGGTTGGCTGATCAAGCATCATCAGAATGGCGGTGAATATAGTTTCAGTATGCAGCCAATACCCTAGATAGCATTGTTCTTCTGTAACAGTTTTACTAATGGAAAAACCATCAAACTTATTACTTAAACTCTCGCGCCGTTTGTTTGAAAACCCTGATAAACAAGCAGAATTTATTGATGCTTTAATTAATCCCCAACCCTTTAATCCTGCTATTCTCTGGTGTCAAAATGAGCCAGATATTCCACCTTTCAGCGTAGAAATACCAACAAATTGGCAGCCGGATTTTGTGCAGCGCTTATCATTACGAGAAAAACCCGGTAAACATCTTTTACATCAACAAGGTAATTTTTATTGTTTAGATTTCTCTTCAGTATTTGCAGCTTCAGTTTTATGCACCATTCCTCAGCCTGTAAATATAGTTTTCGATATGTGCGCTTCCCCAGGGGGTAAGAGTGTCTTTGCTTGGAAAGCTTTGCAACCTAAGTTACTGATTAGTAATGAAGTGATTGGTAAACGTTTGGGAATGCTGATTTCTAATTTAAAGCGTTGTCAAATTAACCCTTGCACTGTGGTGAATCGAGATCCTAGTATTTTTGCTGGTAATATCCCATTATCTAGTGATGTAGTGATGGTAGATGCTCCTTGTACTGGGCAATCTTTATTAGCCAAAGGTGAAAAAGCTCCTGGATGTTTTCATCCCACAGCCATTAATAAAAGTGCTAATCGCCAAAAAAGAATTATCGCTAATTCTGCACAATTAGTTGCACCACAAGGCTATCTGGTTTATATGACTTGTACTTATTCTCCTGAAGAAAATGAGCAAGTTTGTGAATGGTTTTTGTCCCGTTTTCCGCAGTTTCAAGCGGTGAAGGTGAGTTATTTAGATGAATATCAGTCTCATTTAAGTGATATTCCCTGTTATCGGATTTTTCCCCAGGATAGGCTGGGTGCGGGTGCGTTTACGGTGCTGTTTCAAAATACTGCGGTGGGTAAGGCTGAGGAGGTAAATTTGGATGCTTTATCTGAGGTGTGGATGAATAGAAGCACACCAGATCCAGAGAACAGAGACAGTGTTTTAAATCATTAACTAAAAATATACACATAATCTATTTCTGGACATCTATCATTGGGAATAGTTATTTAAACTTAATTAGAGATCAATAGTGAGTTTTAAGTAAGATCACCGAAGTAACCGCCTGTTTTTTCCTCTTAGAATTTACTTAGAGATTTACGGTTATTTAATCATGTCAGAAGTGCCTACCCAGTGTCAGAATTTAGCAGAACAAGTTGAATCTATATTAGAACTTTTACAGCAAGAACCATCTTTGCGTTCTCAAGATGTGATGTCTGTGAGGACTTCTCTGGGTAAAGTGATTTCGCCGAAGTTTGAAATTGTCTTTGCTGGTGCATTTAGTGCGGGTAAGTCAATGTTGATTAATGCACTGCTAGAACGGGAATTGTTATATAGTGCAGAAGGTCACGCTACAGGCACAGAATGCAAAATTGAATATGCACAACCCAATGAAGAACGAGTAGTTTTAACTTTTTTAAGTGAGGCAGAAATCCGGGAACAAGCCAATTTTTTATGCCAACAATTGCGATTTAATACAACAGTTAATATCAATCAGTCTGAAGTAATTAACTTGTTACGTCAAGGTTGTGAGGCTATTATTCAGCAGGAGGGTGGAGAAGGTAAATCAGAACGTGCAAAACAAGCGAAGGCTTTAATATTGCTGCTTGATGGCTATGAGGCAAATCGTCAACATATTCATACCATGAATAATGCTACCCATTCAATGGAGAAATTTAATTTCTCGAATCTTAAAGAAGCTGCTGGATATGCGCGGCGTGGTAGTAATAGTGCTGTTTTAAAGAGGATTGAATATTACTGCAACCATCCTCTATTAGAAGATGGTAATGTGGTCATCGACACGCCAGGAATTGATGCACCAGTGGCAAAAGATGCACAGTTAACTTACGATAAGATTCAAGATCCCGATACATCGGCGGTTGTATGTGTGTTGAAATCTGCTTCGGCTGGTGATATGACTAAAGAAGAAACGGAACTTTTAGAAACGATACGAGGAAATAACTCAATACGCGATCGCATTTTCTACACCTTCAACCGCATTGACGAAACTTGGTATAATACCCAGTTAAGACAGCTTTTGGATAATTTAATTAATCAACAGTTTCGAGATACAAATAGGGTTTATAAAACCAGTGGATTACTGGGATTTTATGGCAGTCAAATCAAATTCACAAGTATTGAGAATAGATTTGGGTTAGATTCGATTTTTGCGGAGAGTGTTAAAAGCCTGAATGGTATAGAAGAAATACCTCAGTTTGTGAATGAGTTTAACCGCTATTGCACTAGTTCCGGTAAACTTTCAGGGAGCCAGTTTCGCATTTCGGTAAATAGTTTTGAAACTGCTAATGAGAATTATACCCGGATTTTACGCGAACAGGGAACACCGTTAATTAATAAGCTAATTCAAGATAGTGGTATTGAGGAATTTCGCACAGCTATTACTAAATATTTAGTAGAAGAAAAACGCCCAGAACTTTTTAGGAATTTGGCTGATGATTTACAAGAAGTTTGTATTAACTTAAAGAAACATTATCAGGAGCAAAAACGAGATTTAGATAGTCAGCCAGATGAAATAGAGGCGATGAAAAGGCAGGAGTTACAACGCCTGAATCAGCAATTACAGGAAATTGGGAAAGATTTTAATAAGCATATAAAACAAGAAGTCAACCAACTAATTAATAATTCTTATGACAATTTTGAAGCGGATTTTAGACAATTAAAATCCAAGATGATTCGGCGTTTAGATGAGTTAATAGATACTTTTTCTGTAGTTAGTGCTTATAAATGTGCTACTGACAGTCACAAAAGAAATTCAACTGCACCTTTGTTAGCCGTTTTAGTAGAGGCATTTTATCATCTGGCTAATGAATTAGAAGATGTTTTGATTGATTCTTCCCGAAAGTTAGTAGCTAATTTATTCAAGGATTTGATGGAGAAGATTAATAAATCAGACTATCATAGCAGATTGTATCGGTTTTTAGGCAATGATGGTGGCATTGAAAGAAAGATGAACACTGTCCAAGAAATAGTATTGGAGGTGTTAGTCAGTGAGGCTACAATAGAATGCGATCGCTACGTCAGAGAAAGTCCGACATTTTATCAAGAAGGTCATTTTTCTATCTATCAATTGCGCCAGACCTTACAACAAACCGCCCAAACTTATGATCTGCAAAGCATGGTAGAAGCAGAACCAGCAATTAGGCAATTTTTAAAGTTAGAATTTGAGCCGAAGGTAAAGAACACAATTCTCAAAACTTTTCCCCAAACTATCAATCAAACTCTGAAAAGTCGCTTGTTACCAATGGCGGAACAGCAAGCAGATGACATTTTACAGCAATACCCCCAAGCGCGGGCTTATTTAGAGCAAAGTTTACAAAAAGAAGCCGAGGAAAAAATTCGGAATAATCGCCAGTTGTTAAATGATGTCAAACAAAAAATTCTAGATTATAATTCCGCAGTTTCGCAGATCAATAATTGCTTACAGTCCATGCATTTATATGATCACGCATTACCTATAATTGGTAATGATAATGTGTATATTCCGGTAACTGATGCAGAAATTATGGAAGAAAATGGGACTAATAATATTTTCGATTCCCCAGAATTTGATAAATAATTAGAGTTTGTAGTGAGGACTGAAGTCCTCCCTCTTCTCTCACCTTTCCCGCACAATGAACAATGAGTAAAACGCCCCGGATTCCCATACCACCCTCAGTGAGAAAATATGTATTTGAACGAGACAAATACCAATGTCAAAGCTGCGGAAAAACCAAAATAGAAACTAAACTTTCCATTGATCATATTATTCCCCTAGCCCGTGGTGGTCAAAATGATATGAGCAATTTACACACCCTTTGCTTTACTTGTAATCTGCAAAAAACCGATAAACTTGACCCTCGATTCCGGCGACATTTTCAGAATTAGACATTTCCTAACAATCCTATTTACTTTGTGCTACATTGAGTAACGAGGCGTAATACACAGGCTTTGTTATGGTTCGGGTTCTGTATACCTAACTGGCGCGCCAACCACTGGATTGAGCGTGTACTACAAAATAACCTGTAACGTCACTCCATCTCAACCCCAAAAGTTAGCTCACTGGTAGAGCAATCGACTCATAATCGATCTGTTACAGGTTCGATTCCTGTACTTTTACCCACCTGAAAAGGTTACTAAAAACTCTGTAATGTAGGCTTACTAGCCTTCATCACTTGTGGTGTTCGTTAGTAGCAGTGAAGAAGCCAGCGCGAATGTTCTCTCCCTGACTTGAGTCTGTCCCTTCGGTTTCCCTATCCGGAGTTCTGGAACTGGCTACCTGAACGGCAGATTTGAGGGTTGTTGTCTGTTTCTCGATTACCCAAGGGTAGTTTAGGAATAAGTAGCAGCTTTCTTAATCCAGTTTTGGATGTGATATTTGCCCGCAACTAAGCTGTAAAAACCTACATTTGCAGGGTTTAAAAATTTAGTGTAATATCTGTAGCATTAACAAAAAGTTATCTGCTAATTAAGTTATTATCACTAATGCCTGATAACTTATTCTATCTATGTTTTTATTAAACTTTTTTCGTCGGCTAAAACTGCCCAAATTATCCATGCAAATTTCTTTGTGGAAAACTTTTTATATCAAACCTAATGAAGTTGCCATTTTGTATCACCGCAATGATTTTCAGAAAATCTTGCAACCTGGTACTTATAATTATTTTGGTCGGCACTGGAATGTGAAAACCTATGACCTCAATCAACCAGAGTCTCAAATTGAAAACTTGGAATTGTTGCTGAGAAATCATAGTGCAGAGTTACAGCCACATCTGTTAGTAGTTAAAACTGCATTTAATGAAGCGGCGGTAGTACGCTGTGGTCAAAATTGGCTGAGTGTTGCGCCTAATCAACTAAGAGTTTTTTGGCGTGGTTTTATTGAGGTGGAATCCCATGTTTTCAACTTAGATGAAAGCTTAGAAGTACCTGCTGAATTTGTGCAGCAACTACGGGGAACTGCTTTAAATGGTATTAAAAAATTCCAAATTTTTGAGTATGAAATTGGTTTGCTGTACGTGCAGAATAACTTTGTGCGCCCCCTAGTGACAGGGGAATACGCTTTTTGGGCTGTGAATAGAGATGTTTCAGTGCGGACTCTCAGCCGGATGATCCCAAATCCAGATTTTCCCTTAGAAGATATCTTGATTTCACAACATCCCGATTTTGTAGAGGCTTATTGCAAAACTGTAGAATTACAAAATCAACAAGTTGCGATCGCCCGCTATCAAGATAAAGTCATTAGTATCCTCGCCCCATGTAGTCGCAAGCTGTTTTGGCGAGATGTAGAGGTAGAAATAATTGACATCAGCACCGATGCTAAATTGTCCTCTGACTTAGTTACTGAGTTAGTTGTGGGTTCACCTGAAGCTGTAGTTTTGAGCCACAATTGCTTACATATTTCCAAAATACCCCCCCATTATGTGGGACTGTTATACATCAATCAAGAATTTCAAACACAACTCCAGTCAGGGAATCATGCTTGGTGGGTGTTTGGGCGTTCTGTAAACACAGAAATCTTTGACCTCCGCCAACAAACAATGGAACTATCCGGCCAAGATATTTTATCCAAAGATAAAGTACCTTTGCGCCTCAACTTAACTGCTGGCTACCGCATCACCGACCCACTCACAGCCAAAAACCGTTTATCGGATCTCACTAGCTACTTATACAAAGAACTGCAATTTGCTTTACGTGGTGCTGTAGGTGAAAAAACTCTAGATACCTTACTAGAAGACAAAGGAGCCATTGATAACAGTATTTTTGATTACATTCGCCAAAAAACCGCCGACTATGGCATAGAAATAGATTCGGTTGGAGTCAAAGATATCATTCTCCCTGGTGAGATTAAAACCATTTTAGGAAAAGTAGTAGAAGCAGAAAAAACAGCCCAAGCTAATGTCATCCGTCGCCGTGAAGAAACTGCTGCTACCCGCAGTATGTTAAACACCGCCAAAGTGATGGAAGATAATCCCGTAGCATTGCGTTTAAAGGAATTAGAAGTATTAGAACGAATTGCTGAAAAAATTGAAAAAATCCAAGTCAATGGGAGTTTGGATAGTATTTTGACAGACTTAATTCGGATGAATAGCAATTAATATCCACAACACTCAACTATTCCTCTCTGCGACTCGACTCTGCGCCTCTGCGTGATACCTTCCCGCATTTATTTCCGGGGTGTTCAACTTCACCCCTTCAAAAAAAATAGACATCCAAGGTAAAGCCGCAAGAATGCCTGCTAAAACGGCTAGAAATACAGAAATTGCAAATATTTGGTCACGAGGAATTTCGAGGACACCACGTAAAATTATTTCTCGTAAAGCCGAAACAATAGTAATTTCCACGGCTGCACCTACAGAAATCCGTCGTTCTTGTAAATAATCAAGTAACAATCGAAATAACTCAACTAAAATCAAAATAAATAAGATGTCAGAAGTTACTTCTCGTAAATCTAAAGGATGCAAAAACGAAGAAAACATATCTGCTAATCGAATCAGCATCACACCAAATAATCCCAAGCACAAAGAAATAACAATAAAGTCTTGGAAAATTTCTAAATTGCTGACAATGGTATCTCGCTTAAACCAACTTTGTACTTCTATAATTACCCGCTTGGGCATATTAGCTCCAGATATTTTAACTTCATCTTCTTTCATCATAGGCAATTCAAAATTTTAAAAGTTATTATTGAGAACTTTTTCAAGTGAATATATGGAGGTGTGAAAGATGATATCTTTATGGTGGTATAGTTTAGAGATCGCATCTCGCTGAAATAACATTTTGGCAAAGATATTGCAAAAGATGCCGCTTAGTGCTTAATACTGCTTTGCAATTGCCAAATCTTGTAATCAGAGTTTTTATGTTGATAATTAGTTACTTGTGGGTTGATAATGAAGAGGCTTTGAAAGTCAAAGTTAACGTTTATGGCAGATAAGACTACTTATACTTTAATTGATATCCTAAAATCTACTGATTATGCCCTCAATATCTTTAGTCAAGAGGAAATTGCAGCACTTCAACTCTTTGACAAAAAAGGGAAACCGTATCTACGAGACTTTGTAGATGGTAAGGAGCGTCCAGCTAAACCAGAGGAAATTGTCCGACAACTGTTTCTTTACCGCTTAATTCATACTTATGGCTATCCCACGGCTCGAATTGCTGTAGAAAAGGGAGTATATTTTGGCTCTAGTGTTGGGGATAAGCGAGCAGACATTGTAATTTCAGAAAAAAATCATCCCAACACAGCATATATTATTGTCGAGGTTAAGAAGCCGAAGCGTCGAGACGGTTTAGAACAACTAAAATCTTACTGTAATGCTGAAGGTGCGCCCATTGCAGTTTGGACAAATGGCAGTGAAATTGTCATTCTGCACCGGGAAGATCCAAATATCTACCGCAGTATTTCTGATTTACCCCATGCCAATCAAACGCTAACTCAAGTCATCAATGAGCGTGTGACTCTACAAGAGCTAGAGAAACGTAACAAGCTGGTTGTAGAACGTCTTTCTCTGCGGGATGTAATTTTAGATTTGGAAAATCTAGTTCTAGCCAATGCTGGAGTTGATCAGTTTGAAGAGGTATTTAAGTTAATTTATGCCAAGCTTTACGATGAGGCTCAAGCAAAGCGACGACCGGGTAAAGTTGTCGAGTTTCGGGCAGCTGGTGAAACCCGTCAAGAATTGTATGACAAAATTAATCGGCTATTTCATGCAGCTAGGGAAAAATGGCAGGGTGTTTTTCTACCAGGAGAAAACATCGATTTAACACCCGACCATTTGGCAGTATGTGTTTCCTTCTTGCAAGACATTAAGCTCTTTAACTCCAACTTACAAGTCATTGATGAAGCGTTTGAATATTTGGTAACGCAAGTTTACAAGGGAGCCAAGGGGCAGTATTTCACACCTCGCCATGTTATTGATATGAGTGTCAAAATGCTCAATCCTAAATGGGAAGAGTATATGATTGACACTGCGGCTGGTAGTTGTGGGTTTACAGTTCATACCATTTTTCATGTTTGGGGTGGGGAAATGACGGCAGATGGCCCCACTAAAGATCAAGCGGAATATGCCAGTGAAATGGTATATGGCATTGATTTTGATGCCCGGAGTGTAAAGGTGGCGAAAGCACTCAATTTGATTGCGGGTGATGGTAAAACCAATGTTTATCGAGCTAATACCCTTGATCCTCGAAATTGGAGTGACGAAATACGAGTTGCTTTACGTCGCCGCTTACGACAGAGTGAGAAGCTTGCAGATGCTGAGTGGAACAAAGAAAATTTCCGGCACTTCAACTTTGATGTACTGATGACCAATCCACCATTTGCGGGAGATATTGTAGACAGCAAAATCTTGTATCAGTATGAACTTGCAAAGAAGTGGAAAGCTATTGATGTTGAGGCGCTAGCTGATACAGAGGAACGGCAAAGACAGGCTAGTAACATTGCCAACAAACGCTATCAAAATACAGGCAGCTGGCAAACAAAGCAAAGCCGGGACGTGTTATTTATTGAGCGTAATTTAGAGTTTTTACGTCCGGGGGGGCGAATGGCGATTGTCCTTCCTCAAGGACGGTTTAATAATATTTCTGATGGTCATGTCCGTGCTTGGATTAGCGAAAGAGCCAGAATTTTAGCTGTGGTAGGGCTGCACGTAAATACTTTTAAGCCCCATACTGGCACAAAAACTAGTGTGTTGTTCCTGCAAAAGTGGAATGATGACCCTAATTCTAAACATTATTGTCCTCAACGCCAGGACTATCCTATATTTTTTGCCACCAGTGAAAAAAGTGGTAAGGATAATTCTGGTGAATATATTTATCAGTTGGGAGTGGACGGAAAACCAATAATTGATGATCATGGACACATGATTATCGACCATGATTTAGATGAAATTTCCACTGCTTTTGTAGATTTTGCCAAGCAACAAAAGTTTTCGTTTTGGCGGGAGGGTTAGATAATGACTGATTTGCAAACCCAGTTACCCACAGATACATGGATTTATACTTCTTGGGATGAGTATGAGCAAATAATTACCAACTTGCTCAATGAGAAGGGAAAGAGTTACTACTACAAGGGGTATATGAGACTGGAGATGGCACCAGTTAGTTTTGATCATGGTCAAGACCATGTTGTAATTATTTTTGCAGTAACTCTATTTGCCGCACTTAGAGGAATTTTAGCAAGAGGTTTAGACACTACCACTTTTCGTAAAACTGGTATTCAGGATTGTCAACCTGATGTGGCGTATTACCTCAGAGAACACGCCCAAATTATCCCAACTGGTACAGGAATTGTCAAACTTGATCGGTATCCTGCACCAGATTTAGTGATTGAGATTGCTAAAAGTTCTCTGCTGGATGATTTGGGGACAAAGCGATCGCTCTATGAAGAGTTGGGTGTTGCTGAATATTGGGTGGTAGATGTCCAAAATGCTCAAATTATAGCCTATGCTATGGCAGACAAAGGTAGTAAACGTATTCAAGAATCACAGGTATTACCTGGACTGGGGATGTCTATTTTAGAAGAAGCTTTACGTCGTAGCCGTGAAATGAGTCAATCTGAAGTTGGAACTTGGTTATTGAGCCAGTTTCAGCAAAAGGAGGATTGAACTTTGGCAGTTTGGAGCATTGTTAATTTCTCAGAACTTACATCAGATTTACGATTAGATCCTGAATATTATCAACCAATTTATTTAAACTATATCAATGCTATTTCAGGTGGTAATTTTCTCAAAACAATAACAACAATCATACATCCTACAGAAATTAAAAGAGTATATGAAGACAGGGTTAGCGCGTCTCAAACCCTATTGACAGTGGGATTCTAGGAGAGGATTG
>NZ_CAWUOL010000066.1:0-29804 GCF_963923915.1 Nodularia chucula CCY0103
ACCGCTCTTTGGCGCTCGTCTCTCAGGCACTTATCTAATATAACGAGCGCACATACTTTTGTCAACTCTTTTTTTAATTTATTTCAGATTTATTTTTTCATGCCTCTGAAAGCCTTATAGGGTAGGGATTTTAGGATATAGTATTGGGTGGAAATTAAAACGAGAGTAATTAAATTGTGAGCAATTTTGGTGTTTTGCCGCCCTGGGTAGTTTTAGATCCTTTATTACGTGGCTGGTTAGTGGAAGATATTGGTCGGGGCGATCGCACTACAAATAGCCTATTATCGGAAGATATCACCCCAGGAACAGCTAAATGGGTGGCTAAAGCACCAGGGATAATTGCTGGCTTACCAGTTGCAGCTAGGGTGTTTGAGCTTTTAAATGAGAAAGTTAATTTTGAGGTTGTTGTGGCTGACGGTACAAGATGTGAGCCGGGAGAGGTAATAGCAGAAATTCATGGTTCTCTCAATGCGCTGCTCATGGGGGAACGAGTGGCGCTGAATTTGGCTATGGGTTTGAGTGGAATTTCTACGCTCACACATGTATATGTAGAGCAAATAGCGGATTTACCTGCTCAGTTGGTGGATACGCGCAAGACTACGCCAGGGCTGAGACTGTTGGAGAAGTACGCGACGGCTGTAGGTGGGGCGATGAATCACCGGATGGGTTTGGATGATGCGGTGATGATTAAGGATAATCATATTGCGGCGGCTGGGGGTATTGCAGAAGCTATTACTCGGATTCGTTCTCGGATTCCTTTTCCTATGACTATTGAGGTGGAGACGGAAAGTTTGGAGCAGGTGAAAGTAGCTTTAGAGCATAAGGCGGATATTATTATGTTGGATAATATGCCTGTGGATATGATGCGTCAGGCTGTGGAGTTGATTCGTCAGCAGGATAGTAGGGTGAAGATTGAGGCTTCTGGAAATGTGACTTTGGAGACGATTCGCGCTGTGGCTGAGACTGGGGTTGACTATATATCTAGTAGTGCGCCAATTACTCAGTCGAAGTGGTTGGATTTGAGTATGAGGATTATGGTTTAAGGTTTAGGCGTTTGGCGTAGTATTTGCAGTAAGATTTGTCTCACCCAGAGGCGCAGAGACACAGAGAGAATGAGGATTTTGAGATTTTCATCCCAGTATTTATTCTTTGTTGCAGTAACGCCATTTTATAGTCAATATTTTAAAGCTAAAATAATCAAGCCTTTGCGAATATCTCACCATTAGGTAGGCTATAGCTTTGCACAAACAGAGAACATTTATATATGAACGCTACACAAGAAGAACTAAAATTTAAACTTGAGCAGGCTTTGGTGGCTGCTTTTGGTGATGACTACGCCGGAGTAGATCCAATTTTGGTGACTGCGAGTAATCCTAAATTTGGTGATTATCAGGCGAATGTGGCTTTATCTCTAAGTAAAAGGTTGGGTCAGCAACCAAGGGCGATCGCCTCTGCTATAGTTGATAAATTAGATGTATCGGATTTTTGTGAAACGCCAGAGATAGCTGGGCCTGGTTTCATCAATCTTAAACTCAAAGTTGCATACTTAGAAGCACAACTCAACACTATTCAGACAGATTCTAGGCTGGGAGTTCCCAAGACGGAAACGCCAAAACGCGAAATTGTGGATTTCTCAAGTCCGAATATTGCTAAGGAAATGCACGTGGGACATTTGCGTTCTACGATTATTGGTGATTCTATCGCCCGGATTTTGGAATTTCAGGGACATGATGTAATGCGGTTAAATCATGTCGGTGATTGGGGTACGCAGTTCGGGATGTTGATTACTCATCTTCAGGAAGTTTATCCCACACTTTTAGATAGTGTGTATGTTGACACTCCTTTACGCAAATATGTACTTAATCCTGACTCTATCAATCTAGGAGACTTGGTTAAGTTCTATAGGGAAGCTAAGGAGAAATTTGATAAGGATGCTGATTTTCGAGACAGATCCCGTAAAGCAGTAGTAGAACTACAATCTGGCAATATGCAAGCAGAACACGCTTGGACTGTTCTTTGTGAAGCTTCTCGACAAGAATTTAACAAAATTTATGATTTGCTGGATGTGCAAGTAATTGAACGGGGAGAATCTTTCTATAATCCTCAGCTTTCCTCGGTTGTGGAAGATTTGGCAAAATCTGGGTTATTGGTGGAGAATCAAGGCGCGCAGGTGGTTTTCCTGGAAGGTTTTACCAACCGGGAAGGTGAACCTATGCCTTTGATTGTACAAAAATCGGATGGTGGTTATAACTACGCGACTACAGATTTAGCAGCTTTGCGTTATCGGATTCAGCAAGATGAAGCTAAACGAATAGTTTATGTAACGGATTCCGGACAAAGTAATCATTTTGCTCAATTCTTCCAAGTCGCACGCAAGGCGAAATGGGTTCCTGATGATGTGGAACTGGTTCATGTTCCTTTTGGTTTGGTGTTAGGGGAAGATGGGAAAAAATTTAAAACTCGTTCTGGTGATACTGTCAGGTTGCGGGATTTATTAGATGAAGCTGTGATTCGCGCTCGTGCAGATTTAGAAGCTAGATTAAAGGAAGAAGAACGAGAAGAGTCTGAAGAATTTATTAGTAAAGTTGCTGAGATAGTTGGTATAAGTGCGGTGAAATATGCTGATTTAAGTCAGAACCGTACTAGTGATTATATTTTCAGCTACGATAAAATGCTGGATCTGAAGGGGAATACTGCTCCGTATATGTTGTACGCTTATGCACGGATTCAGGGAATTAGCCGCAAGGGTGGAATTAATTTTGCTGAGTTGGGTGAGAATGTCAAGGTGCTTTTGCAGCATGATACGGAGTTGGCTTTGGCTAAGTATTTATTGCAATTGGATGGGGTGATTGGTAGTGTTGAGCAGGAGTTGCTACCTAATCGTTTATGTGAATATTTGTATGAGTTGAGTAAGAAGTTTAATCAGTTTTATGACCGAAATCAGGGGGTACGGGTGCTTGAGGCTGAGGAACCTTTACGGACTTCTCGTTTGGTTTTGTGTGATTTAACTGCTAGAACTTTGCGGTTGGGTTTGGATTTGCTGGGGATTCGGGTTTTGGAGAGGATGTAGGAGAAGAGTTTTTAACGCAAAGGGGCGCGGAGGTAACGCAGAGGTGCGCGGAGAGTTTTTGGCTGGGTTTCGATGGGGGTGACGTTTCCTTTTATGATAAGTAGTAATACTAATCTGAATGTGCGATCGCTATGACTGATAAGGAAATTAAACAGTTAATGGAGAGTAATGCTAAAACTGTTCAGGCGATGTTGGATGAAATGGCTGATGCTCGTCAGGAACGACAAGAGTTGCGGGAGGGTATGGTACAACTCCAGAATGCTATGGCAAAGTTAACTAACATACAGGAGTCTATTGCTAATTTGTTGGTTTCTTTGGATGGCGATCGCCCCACTATTTTGAAGAAACTCTCGGCTATTGAGTGTAAACTGGATCAGTTATTGCCAGAAGAATTAAAAAATGAAGCTGAATAAACAACCTCACAGTGGTGAGTGAGGAAAAAGATTAAGTTTCAATCAAAACTGTGACAGATGCAACTGCTATCAACATTTCGTCGTTTTTGTCGTTGAGTGAGGCGATCGCTTTTCCTTGAACTACCATTCCTCCAGATTCTACGGTTAAGGTTTTCCTCCCAAAGGGTAGTACAGCTAGGACTTCTGCTTCTCTGACTTGTTCGGGATAAGGAACAGCTACCTGTACTTCTACAATCATTTCGTTGGGATCGTTCAAACCTGCAACTTCCCAAACACCGGGTAAGGCGTTGTGTGCGATCGCATTACGCACGGCTCTGGCTGCTGCTACGGTGGGTTGTTGTCCGTGCTGATCTATTCCCATACCCATCTCAATAATTAAGCGTTTACGCACTACAGCTATCTCCTGAACATATTTCATTTCTCACTGTATCGCTCAATAGGTCTGCAAACACTAATTAGGTTGAATTAAAGTTATTTTTTTTACCGTTGTGGTTTGTTGAATAGAATTGAATACGGGATTAAAGAGTATACGCTAAAATGAGGTCATTGGGGTAAAAATCTCTGCGAATAGTTTCAAGAAATGACAAATTTTACCCAATTTACTAACAATGTCTCAAGAGCATAACGAATCAATTCAAATTCAGCAGGTAGCTAGTCTGAAACCTAAACATTTTGCTGATTTAATTAGAGCAGCTCAGTTAATTTTTGACCCGACTGCGGGAGTGACAATCAGACAGATAGAGGTTAACTGGCAAGATTTTGGCATTCCTAAAGATGTAGAACAAAATCTCAAAGACCTGGGTTTACACTATCAATATGCTTCTCCTCACATTCCTGGTGATGTTATTTGGAGTCAATTAACTCCTGAAACTAGAATTTGGTTTTTGGACAACAAGGATGATTTATGGCGATTTGAGGAGGCTTTCCCAGCGCTAGATGAGGATTAGCGCCGCTACGCGGAAGTCAAAAGTTAAGAAACAGTTTAACTACTGTGGTGGCGTGATCGAGTTTAAATAGTGCATTAATGTAGATGGAATTAACCGCCGATAAATGATTTTTTTTAATGCACTATGTTAGTTTGATCACGCCAATAATCAATTTATACTTCGCAGCTTAATTCGCCAGATTTTTGGCTAAAGCGATGATTTTCGCGGTAGTCTACTGGACAATCTATAACAGCAGGGACATCTTGGGCAAGGGCTTCTTTAAGTATGGGAATTAGGTCAGTAGCAGATTCAACTCTGTAGCCTTTTAAACCCATGCTTTCAGCGAATTTTACAAAATCGGGATTACCAAAATGGACAAAAGATGAATTACCTTTGCCAAATTGATTTTCTTGCTTCCACTCAATTAATCCATAGCCACCATCATTAAATATTAAGGTGACAAAAGGAGTCCCGACACGCAAGGCTGTTTCTAATTCCTGACAATTCATCATAAAGCCGCCGTCGCCAGTCACAGCTACAACTTTGCGGTTAGGAGAAACTAGTTTTGCGGCTAAAGCACCAGGAATGGCAATACCCATTGCAGCAAAACCATTGGAAATTAAGCAAGTATTGGGACTATGGCTGTGATAATGTCTGGCAATCCACATTTTATGTGCGCCAACATCAGAAATTACAATATCGTCTGGCCCCATTACCTGGCGTAAGTCATAAATTAATTTTTGCGGTTTAATGGGAAAACCATCATCATGAGCATATTGTTCATAATCAGCCCGAATATTTTCTCGCAAGCTGATGGCATAAGGATTGGGTTTATTCTGTCTATCTGCCAATTTTAAAATTTCATTCAGGGAATCTGAAATATCACCTATTACTTCAATGTTAGGAATATAACTGCTGTCAATCTCGGCAGAATTTGCTGCAATATGAATAATCGGAATATTGCCTTCTGGATTCCATTTTTTTGGAGAAAATTCGATTAAATCATAGCCAATAGCAATGACTAAATCTGTATGATCAAAGCCACAGTTAATAAAATCTTTCTGTTGTAATCCCACTGACCATAAAGCTAATGGATGAGTGTAAGGAATCACACCTTTACCCATGAAAGTATTAGCAACAGGCATATTCATTTGAGTAGCAAATTGCGTTACTGCATCACTGGCTTGAGCGCGAATTGCACCATTACCTACTAAAATAATGGGGTTAACAGCTTGGGAAATGGCAGCGGCAGCTGCGCGAATACAAGCAAAGGAAGCAAAGCTTTTTTCGATGTTATCTTTGCGTAATGGTTTGCCTTCTACAGGCATAGCAGCAATATTTTCTGGTAAATCAATATGGACTGCACCGGGTTTTTCGGTTTGCGATCGCTTGAAGGCTTTGCGGACAACTTCTGGTGTAATACTAGGGCGAACAATTTGTTTATTCCACTTAGTAACTGGGGCAAACATCGCCACCAAATCTAAATATTGATGGGATTCGATGTGCATTCTATCTGTTCCCACTTGACCAGTAATCGCTACCAAAGGCGCACCATCCAGGTTAGCATCTGCGACTCCAGTCATTAAGTTGGTTGCCCCAGGCCCCAGGGTAGATAGGCAAACTCCAGCTTTTCCCGTCAAACGTCCGTAGACATCAGCCATGAATGCTGCACCCTGTTCATGACGAGTAGTAATAAATTTAATGGAAGAATGTTTCAGCGCTTCTAAAACGTGTAAGTTTTCTTCACCAGGAAGACCAAAAACATATTCCACCCCTTCATTTTCCAGACACTGCACCAACAATTCAGCTGTATTCATTTGATTTCCTCACTGGTTATAAATCAGGATGATGGTGGGTTACGGCGCAAGTAATTTTTTTCGTCTTTTACACAGTTTTTTAGCCGCCTAACCCACCCTACTTCACCCAAACAGTCTTAAGATTGACGAACTCGTGTATGCCTTGAATACTCAACTCTCTGCCGTATCCAGAACGCTTAATCCCACCAAAGGGTAAGCGGGGATCAGATTTAACCATACTGTTAATAAATACTGCACCGGCTTCGATTTCGGTGATCAGGCGATCGCATTCTTGGTGATGATTTGTCCAAGCACTTGCACCCAATCCGAAAGGTGTAGCATTAGCTAGTTGAATGGCGGCATCAATATCTGGTACACGGAATAATAATGCTACTGGGCCAAAAAATTCTTCCTGGGCGATCGCACTATCTAAAGGAATATCTGTAATCATCGTCGGTGGGTAAAAGTTACCGGGACGATCTGCTAAAGGATGTCCACCAGTGAGGACTTTACCGCCACTTTTAATAGCAGTTTGCACTTGTTTGTCTAAGTCTTGGAGAATCCCAGGGGTTGCTAATGGTCCGATATCCGTATCTGGTTCCATGGGATCGCCGACTTTCAGCGCCTGAAATTTAGCTAAAAGTAACTTTTCAAATTCAGGGGCGATCGCATCGGCAATAATAAACCGTTTCGCGGCTATACAAGATTGCCCATTATTCAACATCCGGGCTGTAATAGCTGTAGCAACTGCGGTTTCTAAATCAGCGCTTTCTAAAACAATAAAGGGATCGCTTCCTCCCAATTCCAACACTGTTTTTTTAATTTGTTTGCCGGCGGCGGCGGCTAGGGATGCACCGGCGGGTTCGCTTCCAGTTAAGGTAGCAGCTTTTACCCGGTCATCTGCCATGATATCGGCAACTTGGGCAGCACCGATTAATAATGTTTGAAAAGTGCCTTCAGGAAAACCAGCCTGGTGAATAATATCTGCAATCGCCAAGGCGCACTGTGGGACATTGGAAGCGTGTTTCAGCAAGCCCACATTGCCCGCCATTAGCGTGGGGGCGGCAAAACGAAAAACTTGCCAGAAGGGGAAATTCCAGGGCATCACTGCCAAAATTACCCCCATAGGGTCGTAGCGCAGAAAACTATGGCTGGCATCGGTTTTGATGGGGACATCAGCCAAGAAACTCGGTGCGTGTTCGGCGTAATAGTTACAAACCAAGGCGCATTTTTCGACTTCTGCGATCGCAGCTTTATAGGTCTTACCCATTTCCAGGGTCATGATTTTAGCAAAATCGGCTTTTTCTTGCTGTAAAATTGTTGCAGCATTCTGTAGCCATTGCGATCGCTGAGAAAAACTCGTCTTCCGGTACTGTTCAAAAGTCTGACCAGCCAAATCCAGTTTAGAGGCAATCTCTGTATCCTTGAGTGGCTCAAAGACTTTGATTGTCTCCCCAGTGGCGGGATTAATGGTAGCGATAGCCATTACCTGACCTCCCGTTAATTTGAGAATTTATTCCCCAAAAGGGAAATAGCCTGAAGTAGCTTCCTAGTGTTACACAGATTAATTACAGAAGCTATACCTAAATTTTACTCTTTTCATTAAGGCAATTTTTTTTACACTCAAAAACCGTAATTATTTTTATATTTTAATCTGGTTTGTTCAGTGAATTTTGTTAAATTAGACACAATATCCCAATTATATACGCGGTCTCTTAGACTTCTAAAAAAGCTAAATAACCTAATATGCTGTGTTTTTGAGGGGAAAATAGTTTAGTCAACAAATACGGATAAGAGAAAATATATTACTTGACTTCAACCCCTCTCCAGAGTGGGAAGAGGGGAAAATTAGTCTAATTAAATTAGTTTGACAGCACGCAAACCAAATAACAGACCAACAGCTACGCCCATGAATAAAGCTAAAAAGCCAATATAAGCGATTACTCCAAACATTAATTTTGCTCCAGAATACGGCACTAAATCTATTGAATCATGGGGAATGGGGATTGGGGAATGGGAACTCGGCATGAAGAAGTGAGAATCTTTTCCTCATCTGACCAGATTACGGTAGAATACAGCCCACCGGCGCTTATTGGGGATGAGGTAATGACTTCTGTAATTAATGTAAATCTACCACAGCAGGCTTATGAGATTGCGATCGCCTCTGGCACTGCGCAAAGCGCAATCGCAGCTAGTAGTCTAGATCAACTAGGTGAAAAAATGGCTAGTCTGAAACTGGGTAAAAAAGTTTTAGTTGTTTCTAATCCCAGTATTTTTAAGCATTACGGCGAAACAGCTATCAAATCTCTGACATCGGCTGGTTTTGAAGTAGCTAGTTACAACCTACCGCCAGGGGAACGCTACAAAACCCTGAACTCTATCCAAAAACTCTATGATGTTGCTTTAAAAAACCGTCTAGAACGTTCCTCCACAATGGTAGCTTTAGGGGGAGGCGTGATTGGTGATATGACTGGGTTTGCTGCGGCTACTTGGTTACGAGGGATTAATGTTGTCCAAATACCCACCACATTGTTAGCAATGGTAGATTCGGCAATTGGTGGTAAAACTGGTGTAAATCATCCCCACGGCAAAAACTTGATTGGGGCTTTTCATCAGCCACGCTTGGTATTAATTAGCCCAGAAACCCTGAACACTCTGCCCATGCGGGAATTTCGTGCTGGTATAGCAGAGGTGATTAAATACGGTGTAATTTGGGATGCAGAATTATTCGCCCAGATGGAAGCCAGTAAACACCTGAACCAACTCCGCTACATGAAGCCAGAATTTATCGAATACATATTAACCCGTTCTTGTCAAGCTAAAGCCGATGTGGTGGCTAAGGATGAAAAAGAAGGAGGACTCAGAGCAATTCTCAACTATGGACACACCATTGGTCATGCAGTAGAAAGTTTAACAAATTATCGTTTGCTCAAGCATGGTGAAGCTGTAGCTATTGGCATGGTAGCAGCTGGACAGATTGCTTTAGAACTAGGAATGTGGCAACAGGAAGATACAAAACGCCAAAATTCCTTAATTGCAAAAGCAGGTTTACCCACTCAGCTACCAGCAGGTTTAGATATAGAAGCAATTATTGATGCTTTGCAACTAGATAAGAAGGTGAAAGAGGGAAAAGTCAGGTTTGTGTTACCGACTCAGATAGGTGTGGTGACAGTTACGGATGAAGTACCCTCTGAGGTTATTCGGCGGGTGTTGCAGAGTCTTTAATCTTTTAAGGCTAAATATACTTTTTTCCTTTGGAAACTTTGGGGTTCGTGATTCCAAATAGGGAGTTTTTCTGTTTGCTCTAATGTCAGTTCTAAATAGGTTTTACCATCATCTTGGGCTATCTCTTTACCAAAATAGCCTTGATCTCCTTCATGTTGATGATTACCACTACTGTCAGCTGTATAGCGTTGTTGACGACGAGCGCGATTATAAGGGGAAGCGATTGTCCAGCGCCAACGGGAGGGAAACACAATTCCTCCAATATTCTCAATCAAGTCTCGCTCTCCACGCAAGTGGTAAATATGCTGGGCTACATTAAAACCTTCGTTACCATCAAAGACACCGCCAAAGGAAACAATAGTAATGTCTACGGGAAGCCACCGATCTAGATAGGGTGCAGCTGCTAAAGCTACTTGAACACCTCCGCTTGTACCCATGAGAATTAACTGTATGGGCTGTTCGGAAGATGAGGGAATAGGTTGTTGGTTTTCCATCTGTTCTGCAATGGATAGGGCGATCGCCTGATTATAGATAAACCCATAACGGTTATCTGCGGAAATTGCCATCCGCCAAACATTACGGAGTTGTAACAGATATTTAGTTGATTCCAGCCAACCATCTGCTCTCTCCACGAAATTCTCTAACAATTCAAATATTTTTTGTCCCGCAATATCCTGGTTAGCGGCTGAGTAAGGAAAAACATCCCGTACAGTTAAACATTGCGGTTGCTTTTCCTCTAAACTATCGAGAAAGGCGGCTTCCCCAGAGGACAACTGATAGGCTGAAGTATCTCCTACTCCTGTTAAAAAGACAATGTAACAGTGTTTGGCTTCAGTTTTATTACTATCATTCTCGTCACCATTCATTCGCTGATATAACTTTCTAGTCCTAATCTCTAGGTTGTCCGCTCCCCTATCTAACCACCAAACTACAGTTCCTACAGGCGCAAAGGTTCCCCAGACTAATAAAAGAACTCCGGCAAATATTAATAACTTTAAACCCCCATTTCTCATCCATAATAGGAGTTTAGTAATTAAGTTTATCATTGCAATGATTATCGGAAATTTGATAATATTTTACCAAAATAGATAATAATTTAGTGTGAAACAACAACTATTTACCAAAGAAAGGATTAATTTACTCTGGGATGTGCTGACTTTAAATTCTCGATTTTACGAACATAGTCAGAGACATCCTCAATTAGTCAAAATCGCCCAAATTGTGGTTTTCTTAGCGGCGATCGCCCATGCTTTGGGTAGCATACTAATTCCCCTCCTAGCTCAACTCTCTGTACCGTTAATATTCCTCATCTTTTTACTCAATGCACTCATAGTCATTCTGGGTTACTACCTTTGGACATATACAATTTGCCAGATGGGTAAATGGTTAAAATTACCTATTCCTAGTTATCGAGAATTACTAGCTCCCATTGGGTTTGCCTATTTTCCTCAAATTCTTAATTTCTTAACAGTTATTCCCCTCTTAGGAAGACCGATTGAAATCACACTGGCTACTTGGACTTTATTAGCCACAATTGTTGCAATCAACCAGGGACTAAATATCAAATTGAAGTGGACAATTTTTATTTGTTTACCCATTTGGTTGCTAGTGCAAATTGCTATTGGCATAGTTCAAATTCTGATGAACTGGGTAATAGTTTAACAAATTGCATATACATTTTTGAGAAAAATACCCATCAAATTGAATAAATCCAGACAAACTATATCAGAAATTTTATTCCCTTCTTTTTCCATCTTGCTAAACGGGAATCGAGTAATAAAATATCGGCATATTCTCGCCCATAAACATGGTTTAAAAGTGATCTAACCCATGCAAATCCTGCGAATGAACCGTAAATTTCTGCACAATTTTTCACATAATACAAAAATTCCAGGACTTGTTGATCTATATTAGGTTCAGCTTCCATTTGGTAATCAGATTCAGTTAAAGTCCGCATCGGTTAATTTATCCATACCTGTGATAGTTTTTCCTAGTCTGATTTTACATTTATATTAATCTGATAATTATAATTTTCAACCAAATTTATACAGTGAAGTATTCAGGAGTAGTAAATAAATTTTTGATTTGTTCAAAAATAGACTATTCCTCCTCTATCTAACCGTTAATATTTATAGGACTGACGCACTAGTTACGAGAAATCAGGTGTTTGGGATTGCTTCCTTACGTCGCAATGACTGTATTTATGTTGTCCTTGCATAACTCCTGATTTAGCTATTCAGAGATTTTTTTAAAACATTGGATTATGTTCTTCATCCCAACAATACCCCTGATCCCACTTTCTGTGAGTACGTTCACAGTCAGATTTATTATTAATCCAAGGAATGGACGTGGGATGAGGTGAAGAAGTGAGAGAATAAATTGATGAAACAACAAAGCTGAACATAGCGAAAATAGAGAGGAAAAAGATAATTAACAATCCAGTTAGGAATAAAGTATTAACAATTTTACGTAAAAAATATACACTTTTTGCGTATCGCCGACGCTGTTTAAAACGCCTTTTACGACCTGATAATATAATTCTATGTAAAGTGATTGCGGGAATTGGTAATACAACTGTTATGTTTAAGAAATGACAATACCAATCATTGTATTCAAAAGCCATTTTGAGTGCTTGCAATTGCTCATGAGTTATGGTTTCTTGCACTTATAGGAAAGTTGACAATACACTGGCTGAGACTTCTAATAATACGGTCTCTAATTAGATTAACCCGGATTTTAAGACAATTGATCTATTTTTATTAAATATCTTAATAAAATTATTTAGAGAAAAATATGTATAATTTTTTGAATAAAAATTTTTACAGGCGCTGTTCTATACCAATATTCCCCTGCAAACCCCCTGTGTGCAATAATAATATGCGATCGCCTTTAGGAAAAAATCCCTGCTGTAATAAATCCATCACACCATAAAACATTTTTGCAGTGTATACATAATCCAGAGTTATGCTCTCCGTGTGCTGAAATTGTTCGGTAAACATGATTAACTTTTTATTAACCTTTGCATAACCACCAAAGTGATAATCACAGATCAATTGCCAAGGTGCTGGTGCATGATAAATTTTAGGTAGCCCAGATATTAAATAATCACTCAGCAAATTCTCGATTTCCCCAGCGAGAAATTCCCCATTTTTCAAAACAGGAAAACCAATCACTGTTTGTCGTTGACTCAGCGAAAGTGCAATTCCGGCTAAGGTTGTACCTGTACCACAAGCCAAGCAAATCCTATCGAATTGTTCAGCATCAGCCAATATTTCTGTACAACCCCGCACGCCTTTCAAATTGCTACCACCTTCAGGAATGATAAACACGTCTCCAAAACGTTGTTTTAACTCTTGCTGTAATTCTTCTGTGTCCTTTTGACGGTAACTTTCACGATTCAGGTAAACTAACTGCATACCCTGCTCTATCGCAAAACTCAGGGTGGGATTGAGTGGTAATCTTTCTTCTCCACGAATTACGCCAATGGTACGAAAATTGAAGAGTTTACTGGCGGCGGCGGTAGCAAAGATATGGTTAGAATAAGCACCACCAAAAGTGAGGATAGTTGTGTAATTTTGCTGCTGGGCTTCTTGGAGGTTGTATTTCAATTTAAACCATTTGTTACCGTTAACGAATGGGTGCATAGAGTCGAGACGCAGCACGGAGAGTTTTACACCAGCACGGCAGGTAATTTCGTTGTTTATCTCTTGAGTAACAGGGGGAAGAAAGAATGAGGACATGAGTAAAATCACGCAGAGGCGCAGAGGTGCAGAGAGTTAGGTATAAAGTTGAAATTTAAATTTAATCTACTGACAGGAAAACTGCTGTAGGATATTTGAGAAAGAATTGAGACAGTCTATGGCTAAAGTTTTTGACTCCGTTACTCAAGAACTACAAAATTTTATTGCTCAACAACATATTTTTTTTGTTGGTTCTGCACCTTTGAGTGCTACAGGTCATATTAATCTTTCTCCCAAGGGTTTGGATAGTTTTCGCATCCTTTCACCGCATCAGGTAGCTTATCTGGATTTGACTGGTAGTGGTAACGAAACTTCAGCCCACTTGCAAGAAAATGGGCGCATTACTTTGATGTTTTGCGCTTTTCAGGGACCTCCTTCTATTCTCCGGCTTTACGGTGAGGGATATACCGTTTTACCTAGTTCTCCAGAGTGGAATAGCTTATATTCTTTATTTCCGGATATACCAGGAACTCGGCAAATTATTGTAGCTGATATTGAACGGGTGCAAACTTCCTGTGGGTTTGGTGTTCCTCTTTATAAATATGAAGGACAGAGGGAAAATTTAGTTAATTGGGCAAGTAAGAAGGGTAAAGAGGGAGTTGCCGAATATCAACAACAAAAAAATAGCGTCAGTATTGATGGTTTGTCAACTCCATTGGCTGAAATTTGAGTGATTATATCAAGGGTTTGTTTCTGTCTAATTATCAATTTAAGGAAATAATTTAATGACTAATTCAATTCAAATACCACAAAAATTCATGCTTTTAGGTGCGGGAGAACTGGGTAAGGAATTTGTAATTGCTGCTCAACGTTTGGGAAATTATGTAATTGCTGTTGATCGTTATGCTAATGCTCCAGCAATGCAGGTGGCTGATTGTTGTGAAGTTATTTCTATGCTGAGTGCTGATGAATTAGAAGCTGTTGTCCAGAAGCATCAGCCTAATTTTATTGTCCCAGAAATTGAAGCAATTAGAACGGAAAAATTATCGGAATTTGAACAACGGGGAATAACTGTAATCCCCACGGCGGCGGCGACTAACTATACTATGAATCGAGATAGAATTAGGGAGTTAGCACATCAAGAATTAGGTGTAAGAACTGCAAAATATGCTTATGCTTCTAGTCTGGAAGAACTGATTGCTGTTTCTGAGAAAATCGGTTTTCCTAATGTGGTTAAACCTGTGATGTCTTCTTCTGGTAAGGGACAATCGGTTGTAGAAAATCAGAGAGAAGTTGAGAAGGCTTGGAATTATGCGATCGCCAATTCCAGAGGTGATAGTCAAAGGGTGATAGTAGAGGAATTTATTAACTTTGAAATAGAGATAACTTTGCTGACTATTAAACAATGGAATGCACCCACAATTTTCTGTTCACCCATTGGTCATCGTCAAGAAAGAGGCGATTATCAAGAATCTTGGCAACCAGCAGGTATTAGTGAAGATAAGATATTAGCAGCTCAAGAAATAGCGAAAAAAGTTACTGATGCTTTAGGCGGAGCAGGTATATTTGGGGTGGAATTTTTCATCACCAAAGATGAAGTAATTTTTTCTGAACTTTCTCCCCGTCCCCATGACACAGGAATGGTAACTTTAATCTCGCAAAATTTGAATGAATTTGAATTACATTTACGGGCTATTTTAGGCTTACCAATTCCCCACATAGAACAGCTAGGGGCTTCTGCTAGTGCGGTAATTTTAGCTAATAAAAAATCTGAGCAGGTGGCTTTTACAGGTGTGGCTGAGGCTTTATCTGTTCCTCATGTCGATATTAAATTATTTGGTAAACCTAGCGCCCATCCTTATCGGCGTATGGGGGTGGCTTTGGCTCAAGGTAATAATGTTATGGAGGCGCGGGAGAAGGCGACAAGGGCTGCTAATCAGGTGCGAATGGTTTAGTTTTTTTAACGCAGAGGAGCGGAAAGTTAATCGCAAAGGGGCGCGGAGGTTTTGAATGTATGGTTAATAATTTTTTGACAGTAGCCACTTTTACAAATGCTCCAGAGGCTAATTTAGCAAAACAGCGTCTTGAGGCTGAGGGAATTAGCTGTTTGTTACTAAATGAGTCTACTGTTAATGTGGCTTGGCATTTAAGTGTAGCAGTGGGCTGGATTAAATTACAAGTTGCTCAAGAAAATGTGGATTTTGCTAAGTCTATTTTGGTTTCTGAATTAGATTATCAACCTGTTGATGATTCAGATATGGTAGAAGATGATGATATTCCCAGCCTTTCATGGGCGGATAAAACCGTAGACAGAGCATTTATTACAGCTGTAATTAGTTTATTGTTTATCTTCTTACCCATTCAAATATATTCCCTGTGGCTGCTGCTTTGTTTATTAATTTCTCGTCAGCCTATTAGTGATAATAGACGCATTAAGGTGATGGTGGCGTTCCTTGTCGATTTAGTCAGTCTATTTCTTTTGTGGAAAATTTTATTTTGATTGGAACTTTTGCGATAAGTTTTGCAGTCATTTTTCCTACCGCCATGAGCTAAAAGCTCAAATCTCAACCATATTTAAAAATCCAGTTTCAATCCCATGCGTATAACCAGATTCATCCTACCATTAACTGCTATTATTGCCTCTAGTCTAATGTCTTGTGCATCCCTTTCAGGGTCTAATTCCTCTGATTCTGTGTCAAAAGCAGATACTAATAATACTGTTAATTCTTCACCAATAAAACCAATTCTGTTACCTGATAGTAGTCAACCAAGTTCAGAAACTATCCTGAATGAAGTAATTAACCGCCAGAAAAGTTTACAGGTTTGCGATTTTGAATTTAACGCTGAAGCTGCAAGGGAATTTTCACAGGTTTATACTGGCGAAAATAATCAGCATCTTGTGCAGTTGCTTTGTTTTATGGCTGCTTATCAAGGTGCATTTACTTTCTTAGAAGTAAATACCTCTAGCCCAGAAATGGAAATTAAGTCTCTGGAATTAGAATTGGCGGGATTTCCTGAATATGATCCTAAAACTAATATTGTCTCCAATGCTTATAAATTAACTGGTGCAGGAAGTTGTATTCAAGAAACTGAACACTATTGGAGTGGCGATGCACTCAAGTTAATGCGTTCTGAGTTGGTAAGTCAAGTTACCAATGGTTGTAAAGATATGGGAGCGCTCACACCTTCAGAAAATCAGCTAATTACTAACAAAAATGTTGGGGTAGCTAAACTGGGTATGACTTTAGGAGAACTGAAAGAAGTTTTAGGTGAAGGTGCAAAATTTGAACCAGTGTTGCTGGGAATTGATGCTGGGGAAGGAATGAAGGTAATTCAAGATGGTAATGTGCAGTATCTTCTGGGTTTCGCTGATGGTAATCAGTTGGGAACAGCTAATTCTCGCATTACCATGATTACTGTGGAAAATCCTAGTTACAGAACCGCAGATGGGGTAGGGCCAGGTACTCCTGTGAAAAAAGCTGTCACAGCTTATGGAGAGGCGACGCTATCCTACAACTGGAATAATGAAGGGAGAGAATATATTAAATTTGCGCGGGGTCTGGGTGCAGATAAGGCGGTATTAATTCGCTCTAATCAGTTGATAAAGACAGATTTTGCGGGAATCTATCCTGATACTAATGCTGAATTTAATGAAACTAAAAAGTATCATGATCATGCAAGTATTGCTTTGATTACAATTATGGAGTAAAAACAATGGTAGTTTACTAAATATGCCTGAATTTTACCCAAGGTAAGGATATTGTGGTGGTTTGATTTTCAATATTTCTACCCAGTATTTGATGGCATTATGTTTGGTTGTTTCTTTGTCACGAGCTTTGTGAACTCTAGCAATTTCTGTCAAAAAGTATGTTAGTTTAATTGCAGTAAATAAGTTAATTAAACCCACAGCTTTGAACTTTTGTAAAAACAAGTGAGTAATGATTTGTAATTTTTGTTTGTGGCGGAAGTGTAACCACCACTTCATTTGATGTATGGCAATACTTGTTTGATAATCTAAGGTAATTTCCACTTCCATAAGTCTATGTTTAACTTGATTATAGAAGTGCTTTTCTTGGGTAAAATCACTTGATTTGTAAGCTAAATCGGCATCATCAGCTAATTGATAAGCTTGGGCAATTAAACTACCTGCTTTTTCTGATTGCTGTTGAGTATAACCCAGGCTTTTATATATTGTAGCGGCGGCTGATGCTAATTCTATAAACTTTTCAGCATCATGTAACCAATAAATTTCAGCCTGCAATTCTCCTAGTTTAGTGGCTAAATTATGATTCATTTGGTGGTGCGATCGCTAACTATAAAGTAAAGTTGCACAACAATACAACTATTTCAACCCCAAATCTACAGCTATACGATGGGCGCAAGCAAAACCAGAAAAGGCGACGGCGTTTAACCCCTGACCGGGAAAGGTACTGTCTCCTACACAATATAGTCCGGGAATGGCTGTACGATTAAATGGCATATTTAATAACCCCCACAATTTGCGCCGAGGAATTGGCCCATAGGTGCCATCTTCCCGCCCTAAAAAACGTTGATGGGTGCGGGGTGTGCCGATTTCCAGATAATCTAAACCAGCATCCAAACCAGGAAAAATCCGCTCTAGTCTTTGAATAATTTGCCCAGCAGTAGTTTCTTTTTTGGCTTCATACTCACTTGCAGATATTCCTTGCCAATCATCAATGTAGTTGGGTGTGAAGGCATGAATGATATGATACCCAGGTGGTGCTAAATCTGGGTCAAGCAAGGTGGGAATGGAAACAAAAAGTGTCCCTGCTGGTGCTGTCATTTGCTGCCAGTCTTCCAAAATTATATGATGGCATTCTGTGCCATGAGGCAATATTCCTGCTTTAACTCCTATATGCAAGCTCAGAAAACTTGGTGATTTTTCATAGGTTTGTTGCCATTTTTTTTTATTACTGGGTATTTTATCTACAGGTAGTAATTTGTTAAATGTATCCCAGCGTGTGGCGTTGGAGACAATGCGTTTACCACGATAAATTTTACCATTGGCTAATTTGACACCAACGGCTTTTTGATTTTCTATAATAATTTGTGTGACTCTAGATTGGTATTTAATTATACCGCCAGTTTTTTCTAAACCTTGCACCAACTTTTGAGCAATTTGTCCCACTCCTCCTTTGGGATAGTTAACTCCGCCATAGTGCCTGTCGGAAAAGACCATCCCGGCATTAATCATGGGGGTTTTTTCAGCTTTTACTACTGACCAACAATAACATTCTATATCGATAAATTTTAATAATTCCGGGTCTTTGATGTAGCGTCTGGCTATATCGCCAACATTTTTGGGGAGGTATTTAACTAAACCAAGACAGGCTAAGGGATGTTGTAAAAATGTTCGCAGCAAGTAGCGAGGTTCTTCTAGGGAAAGTAATTCCATGCTGTTGAGGCAGTTAAATACTTGCCAACATTGGTCATAAAATTGACGAATACCCTTTGCTTCATGAGGAAAGTAGGCAATAAGATTTTGCAAGAATTTATCATAGTGGCGCTCAACTTTGAGGTCTAATTGGTTGGGTAGATGATAGTGAATCTGTACGGGATCGGTGATTGTTTCTTGGCTGACGTTAACAGCTTGTAGAGCGCGGGTGAGGAGGTTGGTGGTTCCTTGTTGACCAAATCCAAAAATCATTGAGGCTCCCACGTCAAATCTATAGCCCTGGCTTTCAAAGTAGCCGGCACTACCTCCAGGAATTAAATAACTTTCTAGTACCAGCACTTGAGCGCCTTTGGCGGCTAATTGGGTTGCTGTGACTAAGCCACCAATTCCAGAGCCAATTACAATTACGTCAAATTCAGGGTTTAGGGATGGAGGCATGGGAAAATGTGCGGTAAGGTTAACTATTTTTTAGTATTTTATATGACTTTATATTTGAGATAAATATCGGTGATTTTGAGATATGAATTTATCGGGCTACGCCCCGCTTCGCTAACACGCAGAGGCGCAGAGTCGCAGAGAAGAGGCGTTGAGGAGATGTATTTTTGGAAGTTCCTCAAGGTTGTTTTCCATTCTCTACTCCCAATAAAAAGAGGGACAAGCCCGCTACTGCTGGCTAATCCCGTCTGCCGATCCTTAAAGAGAGGAGAACACTAATAAAAATATAACTTTGATTGAGAATATATGTCAACTAAATAATGAAAATATTTTTCAATAATTTGGAGAATGCTGATTTTAGCTGTTGAGGGGGCGCTGGAAGGGGTATTATGGGAGGGTTTGAATTTTCATCAAATAAAGTTGCCTATTTCCGGCTATGACACCACAATTGCGTGTTTATGTTCCACCACATCCTTTAATCAAGCACTGGCTGGCAGTGGCTCGTGATGCTGCTACACCTTCGGTATTATTTCGTAGTGCTATAACTGAATTGGGTCGCTGGCTGACTTACGAGGCGGCGAGGGAGTGGTTACCGACTGTGGAAATGATGGTGCAAAGTCCTTTGGATTCTTGTCCAGGTACTGTGATTAATCCAGAGATTCCTGTGGCGGTTGTTCCGATTTTACGGGCGGGGCTAGGTCTGTTGGAAGGGGCGCAATCTTTATTACCTTTGGCTTCTATTTACCATTTGGGTATAGTGCGGAATGAGGAGACTTTGGAACCCAGTTGTTATTTAAATAAGTTACCGGAAAAGTTTGACCCCCAAACGCGAGTTTTAATTACTGATCCGATGTTGGCGACGGGGGGTTCTATGATGTTCGCTATGGCAGAATTAACACGACGGGGTGTTGATCCGAGTTTAACGCGGATTGTTTCTGTGGTAGCTGCACCGCCGGCTTTACAAAAATTAAGTGCTGCATATCCTGGTTTAAATGTTTACACGGCGATTATTGATGAAGTGGTGAATAATCAGGGATATATTGTACCGGGTTTGGGGGATGCAGGCGATCGCATCTTTGGAACATGAGGTACTATGCAGCTAGGGAAAGAAAATAGCTGAACTACATATTAAGGTTGGAAGGTTTTGCAAGGCGGTAATGTATGAGTCAACGTGATGGTTTTGCCAGTGGTTTTTTAGCAGGAACAATTTTTGGCGGTATAGTCGGTGGTATTGTTGGGGCTGTGATTGTTTCTCGACAAAATCAAGACTTGACAGCAGAAGAAGCCGACTTGATGAATGGAGTATCTCCGAAACGCCGCCAGATATTCAATTCAGATAGTGATCCTGTGGAAGTGGAAACGGCTCGGCGATCGCTTGAAGATAAAATCGCTCAACTTAATGCCACAATTGATGAGGTAAGACAGCAGTTGGGGAATGTCAAAGGCAATTCTAGCCAATCAGCCCCGAAGGATTCTCTCACCCAAGATTCTTAAGGGTAGTCAGATTAATCGATGCGGCAAACCCCACACCTGATGTTATAAAGTCAATTAAAATCAATAAATAAGACCATTTTTGACATTTAGATAGGACACCAACCGACCCATGTATTTACTGTTTACAACTTTAGCTACCTTTGTTCAATACTACAGCTATTTGCTGATTTTCCGAGTTTTATTGACTTGGTTCCCTACAGTTAACTGGTATAATCAACCCTTTGCCGCTTTAAGCCAGATAACCGATCCTTATTTGAATCTTTTCCGCTCAATTATTCCGCCATTGGGTGGGATGGATTTCTCTCCTATTTTAGCCTTTTTAGCACTGAATTTAGTGGGTGGTTTACTCAGCGCTGCCCTTCCTTTTGCACAAGCTTTTTAGCTAAAGCATCAACTAAATACCAGTTTGTGTAGAGACGTTATAGATATAATCGTCTCTACATTAGTTTTATGGGTAGGGGAGTAGGGAGTAGCGAGTAGGGAGTGTCGGGAGTGTGGGGAGAAAGATTTTTAGTGTCCAATACCCAATACCCAGTCCCCAATACCCAATACCCAGTCCCCAGTCCCCAGTCCCCAGTCCCCAATCCCCAATCCCCAGTCCCCAGTCCCCAGTCCCCAGAATCATCTGCGGACTTTACCGCTAAAACCTGCGGCTTTAAATTGCTTCAGCTTTAAAGGTTCTGGCTGGTTTTCCGCTACAGAAATTCTAAATTCAAAATCACTCACCCCTGGGGGAATTTCGGCAATAGAACCGAGTCGGGTACGGTTTTGCATAACTGGGTTATTATTGGCATCATAGATGCGTCCAAAGATATCTGCATCATAAACGGTTTTATAAGTGCCATTTTCTGCTTTACCTGTGACAATAAAACAATTAGCCGCCGCACTACCACTGCTAATTACAGAACCTTCCGCTAATTCGGCTGGACAATCATGATAGTCAAGATCAAATAGCTTTATCTGTGTCAAGGCGACCACTTCTGGAGTGTATACCCAAGAGAAAACCGTGAGTATGCAGGAAATAAAGGCTACACTAATAATCTGGGAATATTTTTGCATAACTAAAGTTGATGAATTGAAGACTGCTTTGACACTATTGTAATAATTAGGTAAATAACCTTTGAGTTAAATCAGCTTATGACTCCAGATGAGATTGAAACAGCCTTGCAAGCAGCCTTTAATAGTTGTGATGCAGCCAGCTGTCCTCTCACTGATAGGCAAAAGCAGATCATACTGCAAGTTATTGAGCAAATTCGAGGAGCAAACATTTCCAATATTGCCAATCCCTTAGATGAACTTTCTCCAGAAGAGTTGGGGGCTTTTTTGCAGTTCGTGAAGGCTACGGAGGGGGAAAACCGGACTTGGAAGGTGCAATTATTGAATGATTGGCTACATGAAAATGATTCAGGAAATGTGCAATTTATTCGCCAAAGCTATGGTTTAGGGTGGTTGAATCGTGTAGAACCACATCATTTTAATAAGTATGCTGATGTTGAGGATGCACTAAAACTGAGAGTAGGCGATCGCATTGAAATTTGCAACGGACTTTGGGAATGGGTACAAGAGAATGGCCCTTGTGAGCCTCAATGGTTTTCCGGCATTGTACTGGAAATTGAGGAAATTACTGTTGGTGATAGTTTATCCAGTAACTGTGTAGTTAAACTTTACAACGGCAGTGAGTACCAAATTCAAGGTATTTATCAATGGAATCGCTTTAATTGGCGCTGGCCACAGAGGTAAGAGGCAGGGGAGGGGAGAGAAAGAGTTTGAGCCTTATTTAATTTTATTCAGTAAACCATAAGTATTTGTGTAGCATTTTCAGCGAGTATAATTTTGCAGCAGTGATTAGATCCCAAAAAGGTTTCAACCCACTTCCCACACTCCCACACTCCCCCCATTCCCTACTCCCCAGTTAGCATGGAGATTCCGCAAATGTTTTTCTGTGATGATCACATTCAAAGACAATTGGTGCAAGTTTCGCAACAGACACCAGTGATGCAAGTTATTCAGGAAATGCATCAGGCTGAAAGCAGCTGTGCCTTAATTGTAGAAGCAGAAAAAATCATCGGTATTTTTACAGAAAAAGATGTGGTCAGGGCGATCGCTAAGGGACTTCCTGTGCAAGAGATAACTGTTGGAACAGTGATGACTCAACCTGTAATCACTGTAAGTGCGCTAGATATTGAAGATATCACCAAAATTCAGCAAAAATTTCAGCAATATCACATTCGCCACCTACCTGTAATTGATCATCAAGGTCAAATATTAGGCGTGATGACTCCCGCAGACATTAACACCCAAGCGGTAGAGTTAGAAAACAGGAAAGGGGAACTGCAAAAATTAGAACCTAAATTCGCAGAAATCCTTAATAGCGCTGTTGCTAGTGCAATTGTTAGTTTTCGCGTCTTTCCTAACTGTGATTGGGTGTGTGATTATCAGTCTCCCGGTAGTGAAGGAATTTTTGGCTATACAGCCGAGGAAATTATGAATAATCCCACTTTATGGATGTTGGGAGTGCATCCTGAAGATCGAGAAATGGTAATTATGCCCCTGTATGCAGATATTTTTGCAGGGCGGACGGTAAGTGTAGAATATCGATTTCATCACAAAGATGGTTCCTTACGTTGGATATCAGCCACCTATAACTCCCGCTATCTTGAAGATGCACAATGCTGGGTGGTGACGGGGACTAATTTTGATATTAGCGATCGCAAACAGATAGAAGAGTCATTACAGCAAAGTGAACAACGCTATCGGGCTATTTTTGATCTTACATTTCAATTTATTGGCTTACTGCAACCTGATGGTACGCTATTAGAAGCTAATCAAACTGCCCTAGATTTTGCTGGATTACAACACTCAGATATAGTTAACCGCCCCTTTTGGGAAGCTCGATGGTGGACAATTTCTCCAGAAACTCAGGAACAGTTAAAAGCTGCGATCGCTCAAGCTGCTGCTGGTGATTTCGTCCGTTATCAGGTGGATGTCTTAGGAGTGGGAGAAAACATTACCACCATTGAGTTTTCCCTCAAACCTATCAAAAATGATGCAGGTGAAGTTGTACTACTATTACCTGAAGGTAAAGATATTAGCGAACACCTAGCCGTACTGCGAGAACGCCAACAAATAGAACAGTCACTGCGGCAAAGTGAAGCCAGATTTCAGCATTTAGTGGCTAACTTACCAGGAAGTATTTACACTTTTGTACAATCTCCAGATGGTTCCATCCACTTTCAGTATATGAGTTCCGGGGTGGAAAAAATTTATGAAATCACCGCCGAAGAAATCATCGCCAATCCCACGCTATTTATCCAAGCAACCCATCCTGGTGATCTTCCCGGCTATACCGAAGCAGTTCGCCAAAGTTATGAAAACCTATCACCTTTTAGTTATCAATGGCGGATTATTACTCCTTCCGGTCAATTGAAATGGGTACAGGCTAATTCTATGCCAGAATTGCGGAGTAATGGAGATGTGGCTTGGCATGGTTTAGGACAAGATATCACTGTACAGCAAGCTGCACTACAGGAACGGGAATTAGCAGAATTAGAACTTATTCACAGCCGAGATTTAAGAGAAGCAATTTTTCACAAATCTACTGATGCTTTGTTTCTAGTGGAGACAAAAACATACTTGATTACAGACTGCAATGATCGAGCTGTAGAACTGTTTCAATTCACCAGCAAAGATCAATTGATCGGGATGGATGGACAAACTCTGCAAAAACAACCATTCACCCCGGAAGAAATGGGATCTATTGTGGAAATAATAAATCAGCAAGGATTTTGGAGCCAAGAAATCGAATATTGTACCAGCCAAGGTAATTGCTTTTGGGGAAATTTAGCAGCTAAGGAAATCATAGTTGCTGGTGAAATTATACATTTAGTTAGAGTCACAGATATTAGTGAACGCAAACAAGCCGAACTAGCACTACAAGAACGGGAAGCAATGTTACGGGGCATCGGAGATAACCTGCATAATGGTATGGTTTATCAGATGGTTCGGGAATTGGATGGTAGTTATAACTTTTCTTATCTGAGTGCGGGGGTGGAAACACTCATGGAAATTACCGCCACAGATGTATTGCAAGACTGTAATCTGCTGTGTAGACAGTTTTTCAAAGAAGATTATTTGAAGTTACAAGCAGTCATTGAAGAATCTGCACAAAATCTATCTGTCTTTGATATCCAACTGCGAATACAAACCCCCAGTGGGAGGATGAAATGGCTGAATTTCCGCAATAGTCCCCGTTGGCTCCATGATGGTCGTTTAGCTTGGGATGGATTAGCAATCGATGTTACAGAATTAAAACTTCATGAAGTTCGCCTAGAAGAATCACAGGGCGTTTCACGTCTGGGTAATTGGGAGCATGATTTAATCACGGGCAAAATTAGCTGGTCAAAGCAGTTATATAGGTTGTTTCATCGAGATCCAGCGCAATTAGAACCTACTTATGGGGAGATATTACAATTTTACCACCCAGAAGATGCGGCACAACTCCATCAAGTGATTGAGGATGCGATCGCCACTGGTGAATCGTATAAGTTGATTTTGCGTGTCCCTCAACTAGAAAACTCCTATCGTTATCTACAAATAATTGGACACGCCGGATGTAATGGTACAGGGGAAGTAATTCGACTTTATGGCACAGTTCAAGATATTACAGAACAACGAATCGCACTTCAGGAGCTACAAAAAACCCAAGCAGCTTTAGCTAAAAGTGAAGAACAACTACGACTGACTTTAGAATTTACCGATATTGGAACTTGGGATTGGAATATTCTCACTAATGAAGTGATTTGGAATAACAATCACTATAATTTATTAGGTTTAGATCCACAGACAACAACACCCACATATCAGGTATGGCGGAATGCTATTCATCCAGAAGATATAGAAAAACTAGAACAAGCTGTTTTCAAAACACTGCAAGGAAATGGCAACTATGTATATTCTGAATATCGGGTAATTCATCCTGATGGCTCCATTCACTGGTTGAGTGGGAGAGCAAGGGGGATTAAGAACGCCGCAGGTGAGCCGATTCGGATGTTGGGGATCGTTATGGATATTAGCGATCGCAGACGTGCAGCGCAGATGTTAGAACTACAAGCAGTAATTACCGGTAACATAGCCGAAGGCATTTCTTTAATTAGATACACAGATGGCATAATTGTCTATACAAACCCCAAATTTGACCAGATGTTTGGCTATGAAACCGGAGAATTAATCGGTCAACACGTCTCAACTATCAATTACGAAGATCAGCAAACACAATCTCAAGCAGAGTATCAAAAACTCGCCGCATCTGTTAACAAATATGGTGAATTTACTTATGAAATTCATAATATCAAAAAAGATCGCACTGAGTTCTGGTGTCGTGGTACTAGTTCAATTTTTAAACATCATGAATATGGCACAGTCTTTGTCGCTATTCAACAAGACATCACCCGGCAAAAACAAGCCGATGAAAAAGTTAAAGCTTCTTTGAAAGAAAAAGAGGTATTACTCCAAGAAATTCACCATCGTGTCAAGAATAATTTAGGCATTGTTAGTAGTTTGCTACAAATGCAGTGTAGACGAACAAAAGATGATCAAGCCAAAGCAATTCTACGCGATAGCCAAAACCGCATTGCTTCCATAGCTTTAGTACATGAAAAACTCTACCGTTCTGAAGAACTTGCCGATATTGATTTCGCTCAATACATACCAGACTTAACCACTCATTTATTTGATTCATATAATGTTAGTTCCCAGCAAATTAAACTGAATATTGAAGTTGATAACGCGAGTTTAAATATTGAAACTGCCATTCCCTGTGGATTGATTATTAATGAACTGGTTTCTAATGCTTTAAAATATGCTTTCCCCGATCAACGTTCCGGGGAAATTAAGGTACAATTCTATCCAGCACTTGGAGGTAAATTAATCTTGATTATCAGAGATAATGGTGTGGGACTCCCCGCCGAATTTGACCCCAAAACATCCAAAACCTTGGGTCTGACTTTAGTTCAAGGCTTAGTCAAACAACTGAGGGGAAATCTGGATATCAATTCTCATCAGGGAACAGAGTTTAAAATCACTTTTACTAATATCTGAACATACATATGATTAGCGTCCCCAAGAATAAACCTAGCATCCAAACAGTCCGAGTTCTGATTGTAGAAGATGAATATATTCTGGCTATCAACTTACAAGAGAGTTTAGAAACTCTGGGGTATACTGTTGTAGATATAGCAGATTCAGCAGTCCTGGCTATTACGAAAGCGGAAGAACTGCGCCCCAACTTGATTTTGATGGATATCCGCTTACGCGGAGAAGGTGATGGTATTCAAGCCGCAGAGAAAATTTGGCGTGAATTTCAAATTCCTGTGATTTACGTTACGGGACATTCGGATAAATCTACAGTAGAAAGAGCTACGTTGACATCCCCCTTTGGATATATTATTAAACCCATTAAAGAGCAAGAACTTTATGTAGCCATTGAAACAGCCCTCAACCGCTATGAAAGGGAGCAATTTTTGAGTTCTATTCTCAAACAAATGGGAGATGGGGTAATTGTGGTTGATCTGGAATCACAAATCAAATACATGAATCAAGTCGCAGAAGCTCTCACAGGCTGGAGTTGGGATAAAGCAAAAGGGCGAGTCGTGAATGAGGTGATCAGACTAATTGATGAAGAAACAAAACTACCCTTAGAAAATCCCACCATTTGCGCTTTGAGAGAAAAAAGCAGTATTTATTTAAAAAATCATGTATTTTTGATTGCTAACAATGGCAAAACTATTCCCATAACTAATAGTGCAACTCTATTGCGAGATCATCAAGGTGTAATTACAGGTGCTGTTTTAGTCTTTCGAGATGATACCCAACGCAGGCTGATTGAAGAACGTAATATGGCGGATGGACAGGCAAAACAATTAGAAATTCAACTGCAAGAAATGCAAAAATTGAATCAGTTGAAAGAAGATTTTCTGGCAACTACATCTCATGAAATGCGAACGCCATTATCAAACATCAAAATGACCATTTGTATGTTAGAGCATATTCTCAATGAACAGAGAGTTTTGCAGAGGTTAGAGCCTTCTATATCTTGGTCATTAAACCGCTATTTAAATATTCTGCGGGAACAGTGCGAACAAGAACTAGATTTAATTGATGATTTGCTATATATGCAAATAATTGATGCGGATTTTTATCCGTTAGAATTGATGACAATTAATATAGAAAATTGGCTACCTCATGCTGTGGAACCCTTTGAACACATTGCTGAAGCTAAACAGCAGATTTTACAAGTAAATGTTTCCCCAAGTTTACCGCCAATAGTTTCAGATATGTCTCTGCTGAATAGAATTATCTCAGAGTTATTAAGCAATGCTTGTAAATATACTCCTAGTGAGGAAGAAATTAGAGTAAATTCTCAATTGGTGAATGATAGAAACTATGAAATTCCTTTATTTGAAATCATCGTCAGTAATTCCGGCGTGAGTATTCCGATTAAGGAACAATCTCTTATTTTTGACCCCTTTTACCGCATTCCTCAAAGCGATCGCTGGCAAAATGAAGGCACAGGATTGGGTTTAGCACTGGTGAAAAAGCTGGTACAGTATCTCCAAGGCTCAATTAAAGTTACTAGTACCGATAAATGGACTAGTTTCACAGTTCAGTTACCGTTAAGACTAAAACAGCAAACAGATGGAAATAACTAGGGTTGGGGACTGGGGACTGGGGACTGGGAACTGGGGACTGGGGACTGGGGACTGGGTATTAGATAGTAACAATCTTTCCCCACACTTCCCTACAATCCCAGATGACTTCGCAATGCTTCACCCATGACATCCACAGGAATAGTTTCCAATTGTAACCAGATTTTTAATGCTGCTACCCCTTGTTGGACTAACATTTCTAAGCCATCAATGGTAATAGCTCCTTGTTGTTCAGCTTGTTGGAGAAATTGTGTAGGGCTAGGAGTATATATTAAATCGTAGGCGATCGCACCTGGGGAGATTTTTTCCATATCTGCTAACTGCACAGGTGAATCATTGACGTGGGGATACATACCTACAGGAGTGGTATTGACTAGTAAATTTGCGTGGGGAAGCAGTGTGGCTAAATCATCCCATGTCTGCACTTGCAATTTATCCCCTATCGGTGAATTTTCCCAACTGTGGCGGAACTCCTCTAATTTCTGGCTATTGCGTCCCACAACATGAATTTCTGCAAATCCCAACTGATGACAACCAGCGACAACCGCTCTAGCTGCGCCACCATTACCTAAAATCACCGCTACCTTTTGACTCCAGTTTTGCTGATATCTTGTCTGCAAGGGAGCAATAAAACCTTCTATATCCGTGTTAGTACCCACCCATTGACCATTTTTCCAAGTGACAGTATTTACAGCACCTATCGCCTGTGCTACGGGGCTAATTTCTGATAATAACGGCATAATTGCTTGTTTGTGAGGAATCGTCACACTGAAACCCACAACTTTGATAGCCGCCAAACCTGCGATCGCCACCTGTAAATTTTGTGGTGCAATGGGAAAAGGCAGATATATAAAATCTAACCCTAACTCCGCCAAAGCCGCATTATGCATCAACGGTGACAGTGAATGTTCCACCGGATAACCAATTACACCCAGAAGTTGAGTTTTACCTGTAATTAATAAATTAGTCATTAGAAAACAAATTCCCCTTCCCTAGTGTCTCAGTCATGAGTGATAATTATAAAAACTCACTTAATATTTCTTTATATTATGCAAATCAGCAGAACTCCAATTCCTGGTCAATATTGGCAGTGGCGAGGTAACAATATATATTATGTCCGTGTAGGAGAAAAACAACCCCAACGTCCACCCCTGCTATTAGTGCATGGGTTTGGTGCTTCCACAGACCACTGGCGCAAGAATATCACAGGATTGTGCCAAGATTTTGAAGTATTTGCTATCGACCTTTTAGGATTTGGCCGATCAGCAAAACCCAAATTGCAGTATAGCGGTGATTTGTGGCGTGACCAACTAACTGATTTTATCAGTGAAGTAATTGGTCAAAAAACCGTTCTAGCAGGTAACTCTCTGGGAGGGTATGCTTGCTTGTGTGTAGCTGCACAAAGTCCCGATGCGGCCGCTGGTTTAGTCTTACTCAACAGTGCTGGTCCCTTTAGTCAAAACCAATCAACCTCTGAATCAGAAGCATTACAAGCACAAATTCAACAACCAAAACCACCCGCAACTGTGCAAAAACTCTTAGGTGATTCTGTAAAGTGGATTTTGCAGCAACCCTTCGCCCAATTCCTGTTATTTCAGTCTAGTAGATTAATAGTGGTGACTGACTGAAATAATATAATGCAAGGC
>NZ_CAWUOL010000067.1:0-29775 GCF_963923915.1 Nodularia chucula CCY0103
TCCCCAATCCCCAATCCCCAATCCCCAATCCCCAGTCCCCAATCCCCAATCCCCAATCCCCAACGTAAAGATTTGTCTCTAGGTATGAAAGTAGAATCTACAGTTTCTGTAACATTAAATGAATAAAAGAAGATTATCAGGAATTAATTCATGCCCTACACAAACGAAGAAGGCGGCCTTTTAAACAATTTTGCCCGCGAACCCAAGGTTTACCAAGCAGAACCTCCCAATAATGACCAAAAGCGGAAGTATATTTTCTCAGGACTAGCTGCTGCTGCTTTGGTTATTGGTTTAATTGTGGTTGCCTTCTCTGTTTCCCACGTGGGATAAAATTTTTTAATAAAATTTATTAATGGGGTTTTGTAGGTTCCAAATCAAGAGGAACCTTGTTTTTTATGTATAGCAACAGCCAGAGACATTAGCACAAAAACAGTAAGTAGAGCGGTATGAATAATTCAAGGTTTGTAGTGAGTAAGATATAGGTATAAAAGTGTTCCCTGTTCCCTGTTCCCTGTTCCCTGTTCCCTGTTCCCTGTTCCCTGTTCCCGTGCCATAAATCAATTTCGTCTGGATACTGTAATGAGTTCTGGTAAATTTATATGTACCATGTTTTGGCTCTTTAGCCGCCATGAGCGTGAATGACACCATACAATCCAATAATTCTACTTGGAATCGCAAAGTTTATCATCGTCTAAAAGTTGCTTTAAGTCTGGGTTTAAGACGACAAGTTTTTTTAGCAGTTAGTGATAATTTACACTTACGCAATCAAGTAGCAGCCCGTTTGCACTCTACTTTAGCTTATCCAGTGGGGCAAGTGCTATATCAACCTACAGATGGTCATGAAAGTAGCACTCCAGCTTATCCCCGCTTAGTGACGTTGAGGTTGAATTTAAGTGATCCCAATCCTATAGATCATATAAATCAATGGCTGGCTAATTATCCACCACCAATTATAGGTGCAACAAAAGATACTGCTGGAACTCCTTTACCAACACCGATATTTCAAATTGTGGGGGTGGAACAGTTAACTAAGGAACCAGTAGCAATACAGCGTTTATTTCTCCAGTATCTCCGCTTAACTGATGAGTATTTTTCGAGTCTGGAGTCTAGTGGCTGTTTAGAATCTAGTCTGTTGTTGTGGGTTTCCCGTCCTTGGTTATCTGCTATTCAGCAGTCAGTACCACAGTTTTGGCGTTGGCGGACTGGGGTGTTTGTGTTTGCGGGGGAACCGACACCAACGACACAAAAACAAGGTTATCCCGAACGTTCTAGTAGTTCCAGAAATTCTGATGTAGAAAATGCTCAGTCGATGGAACTGGAACTCAAGGGGGATGCTGTTGATGATGTTGTGGAGTCTCCCCAGAGTCAGCCAGTTCAGGAAAGTGCGGAATTATTGAAGACGGGAACGAAGTTAGCAAAATCTCCGGTAATTGCGAGTGTAGCTTCGTTGTCTCATATTAATCAGGAGTTAACAGAGTTAATTCTGGGAAATATGAAGATAAATAGTGGTGAAGATCCAGAGGATCACCAAGAACCACAAAAACTTCTGTTAGAGATTGAACAATTACACTCTCAAAAAGCTTCTGCAAAGGTTTTGGCAGCAGCTTATCATAATTTAGGGAATTTATATCGTCTGCGGATTGAACAAGGAAAGTCAAGTTTAGAAAATTTGATGGTGGCAATTCTGGCTTATCAGGAGGCGATCGCCTGTGATGATAATTCACCCCAATTACCAGATATTTTAAACGATTTGGGTACATTGTATTGGATGTTGTACCGCGCTCCTAATAACTCAGCAAATGGCGAAGCTTATATCCAGCAGGGGATTGAATTTTATCATTTGGCTTTAAAACTAATATCTCCCACAGAAAAATCAGAAACCTATGCACGGGTACAAAATAATCTGGGTACTGCCTATGGTGATTTAGCTCGTTTTGTGCAACCTTTGGAGAATTGGCAACAAGCAGTGTTAGCTTACAGTGAAGCATTACGCTATCGGAGAGCGGATTTGGAACCGTTAAAGTATGCGGCGTGTCAAAATAATTTAGGTACGGCTTATTGGCATTTAGCACAGTATAGTCAACCTGTGGGACATTTAAAACAGGCGATCGCATCTTATAGCGAAGCTTTGGTTCACTATAATCCTCAACAGGAACCTTTGAAATATGGCATGATTCAAAATAATCTCGGTACCGCTTACTGGAATCTGGCACAATATGAGGAAGAACCTCTGAAAAACTTGCAATTAGCAATTGATGTTTATAAAGAAGCTTTAAAATATCGCACTCCGGCTAATGTTCCTAGTGCTTGTGCTGCAACACAAAATAATCTGGGTACAGCCTATTGGCATTTAGCAAATTTATCTCAAACGCCTAAAGATTCTAAGGCGAATTTATTACAATTGTCTATTGCAGCTTATAACGAAGCGATTGCTTTGGCTAAGGCTCTCAGAGGTACACCTTTAAGTTTTGATTTGTTTGCTGCTCACAATAATCTGGGTTTAGCTCATTTTAAACTAGCTACAGATCATGCTAATCCTGATCATCAAGAGGCTATTTCTCAACATTTAGAAGCAGCTTTAAATAATCATTTACAAGCTTTAAATGGTTTCCGCCAACAACCAGAAGGTTATCAAACAACTTTTGCTTATTTGGTGAAAACTATTCGGGCTTTTCATGCTGAGTTGGGTATACAGGGACAAAATATGGCTTTATCTCAGGTTCCTGGTGATTTGTTACCGGAAATTTTACCTAAGTTGTAGTTGCGGTGCAGTCAAGAAAGTTTTTTTAGTTAAAAGTATTAACACAGAAAAATTTTTCATAGATGGAGAACTTTCAATGTGGTGAACGAACTCAATAACGGTATCAAAACTTTTTATGCTCAGACAAGAAACGAATGGCGTAAATGGTTAGAGGAAAATCATCAATCAGAAAAATCTGTTTGGCTAATTATTTACAAAACAACAAGTAAAGTGCCGAGCGTTTATTATCCTGAAGCAGTGGATGAAGCATTATGTTTTGGTTGGATAGATAGTAAACCAAACAAACGAGATCAAGATAGTTATTATCAATTCTTTTCTAAACGGAATCCCAAAAGTAATTGGAGTAGAGTAAACAAAATAAAAACTGCAACCCTCATTAGTCAAAATTTAATGACTTCATCTGGACTGGAAATGATAAACATTGCCAAACAAAATGGCAATTGGGATGCACTAGAAGAAGTAGAAAATCTCACTATTCCTGATGATCTACAGAAAGCATTTGATAAAAATAAAGTAGCATTTGAATATTGGAAAAAGTTTTCCCGTTCTTCAAAACGTGGAATATTAGAGTGGATTTTTAATGCAAAGAAAATTGAAACTCGACAAAAAAGAATTGATGAAACTGTAAGATTAGCAAGTGCAAATATTAAAGCAAATTACTAAAATTTATTTGTAAATCAAGATAACAAAAAAGAGAATTTTCAAGGTGAAATTCTCTTTTTGACTTTGTGTTTTAATAGTAATTTATTTCACAACAGAGGCATAGATAACACAAATTAAAGAGTTAATTTGCTGGGACTAGTGCTTTTAAGGTAAAAATCTTTTCCATCACATCTTCCACTACTTTATCTGGCGTAGATGCACCGGAAGTTACACCGACAACAATTTTACCGTGGGGTAGCCAGTTTTGAGCAATTGCTAATTCTCCATTCAGTTGGCGGTGTTCAATGGCTGTTGCTGATTTAATTCTTTCTACACAGTCTATGTGATAGGAAGGAAGATTTTTTTGGGCTGCAATTTGTTGGAGTTGGGCTGTATTTGAAGAGTTAAAGCCCCCAATTACTAACATTAAGTCTAGCTTTTCTTCTACCAATTCCAACATGGCATCTTGCCTTTCTTGGGTAGCATCACAAATGGTGTTAAAGTTTTGGAAATGTTGATTTAATTCAATGGTTCCATACTTCTGCATCATTGTTCGCTCAAAGAGTTTGCCAATTTGCTCAGTTTCACCTTTCAGCATGGTGGTTTGGTTGGCTATACCTACTCTTTGTAAGTCCTGATCAGGGTCAAATCCTGCTGAACACGCTTTGGCAAATTTTTGTAAGAATTGCTCCCTGTCGCCTCCTTTGAGAATATAATCGGCAACATACTGGGCTTCTTGTAAATTCAGCACAATCAGATATTTCCCAGCAAAAGAACTGGTTGCAACTGTTTCTTCATGCTTATATTTACCGTGAATAATTGAGGTGTAAGCAAATTTTTTGTGCTTTTCCACAGTATTCCACACTTTAGATACCCAAGGACAGGTGGTATCAACGATTTTGCAACCTTGCTCATGGAGAATTTGCATTTCCTGAACGCTGGCTCCAAATGCTGGTAAAATTACTACATCATCAGTTTCCACGACGGAAAAGTCTTTTTTACCTGCGTCTAGAGGTACAAAACCAATATTCATTTCCTGCATTCTTTGATTCACAGAAGGGTTGTGAATAATCTCGTTAGTAATCCAAATCCGTTCTGTGGGGAAATGTTGACGGGTTTCATAAGCCATAGCTACAGCCCGTTCTACACCCCAGCAAAAACCAAAGGCTTGGGCGAGTCGGATAGTCACCTCACCCCGTGTTAATGTGTAGTTGCGATCGCGGATTTCCTGAATTAACGTACTGTTATACTCCGATTGCAACTGGGTAGTCACTTCAGCTTGATGACCAAATCCTTTACGATTGTAATTTTCCGAATGTTGCAGCGATCGTTTAAAAGCTTTTGTATCCATTAGTTTTTCAGTTGTAACCACTATTTCTTATTCTCTCGTGCTTAGACGAGATTTCATAGGGTATGGCAAAAACAAACTATCTAGTGGGGGTAGGGAACAGGGAACGGGGAACAGGGAACAGGGAAATGTCCTAACACTTGTGGTTACTGCTATAAAGGGTTTTATCTTTATTCAACAAGCCCTATCTATTCCCCACCTGGAAATTGCTATATATTTGTAACGCAGTGCGCCAAACTAAATAACCAGTGGGATTGAGATGTAAGCCATCCGTAGTCAATTCGCTGCGGAGATTACCCTCTTGGTTGGTAAATAAAGAATACAAATCGAGATATTGCACACCAACTTTAGCTGCTGTCTTCTCCAACTCTTGATTTAACTGAAGAATGCGACTATTAGGAATCGTCAATAGTTGTTCTCTACCCTCCCAAGTTGCGGTTTCATCCCCATGAGGTAAGATTGACTGGACAACTATTTCTGCTTGGGGATGGTTTTTCCGGAGATAAGTCAGAATTTTTCGTTGATTCTCTAAAATAACTTGATCACTTACTCCCCCAATCAAGTCATTAATGCCAATCATCACAAAAATGACTTCTGGCTGAGTATTGTCAAATAAATCTAATCTTTTTAATAGTCCTGCCGTAGATTCTCCAGAAATACCCTGATTCAGCCAATTTCTGTCTTCAGGTAACATCTCCGGCGGAAACCACAAACTCAAAGAATCCCCCACAAGAATACTTAAATTTTCAGGAGGTTGTTGAGCAACCACTTGGGCTTCTTGCTGGAGAATGTCTAGCCACTGCTGATAATTTAGTTGATGACGGGGACCTAAATCTGGTGTAGTACCTGAGTTTGGGGAAAGTGGATTTTCAACAACAGCTGTTAATCGTTGCTGTTGCCAAATGAGCAAGATTACCGCCAACATAAGTATGCTGTTGGTTACTAGCAAGAAAAATCCCCAGAGAGGAAAAGTTTTTGCGGAAGTAGACACAAGTCCAAAAATATACCAATGATTTGACTCAAATTGTAGTTTATTTTCTTTGTGTGTTGGTGGTGAAAAAATCAATTGTCAAACACAAAGACACCAAGACACTAAGTGCTTGTAGTTGATATTCTTTGTGCCTTTGTGCCTTGGTGATCTACAAGCAATTAAGATTTATCTTGTGATATTCCGGTGGAACTATATCCTTCTGGAAATCCTCCAGGACTAGTTTCTGTGACAAATCCAGTGTAGGCTTCCATACCGTGTTCACTGATATCTAAACCTTCTAATTCTTCTTCTCTGGTGACTCGGATACCTAAAAATGTTTTGAGTCCCAGCCAGAAAATGCTACTCAAAACAACTGTCATTCCCCCAACGGCGAGAATACCCACTAGTTGAATGATTAATTGTCCTAAGCCACCACCGGCAAATAAACCCGCAGTGGGGCCAGCATCGTCACCATACCAGGAATAAACACCGGGTCCCACAGACCACAGACCAACGGCCAGAGTTCCCCAAATACCGCACACTAGGTGAACTGAGGTGGCTCCTACTGGGTCATCTATCTTGATTTTGTCAAACAGTGTGACTGAGAAGACGACTATGACTCCACCAATAAAGCCGATGATTAAGGAAGCGGGAATACTGACGAAGGCACAAGGTGCGGTAATAGCTACTAAGCCAGCCAATACGCCGTTAATGATCATTGAGAGGTCTGGTTTACCTAAATAAATCCACGCTGTCCCTGTAGCACCAATTGCACCAGCAGCCGCAGCCATATTAGTAGTAACGGCGATGTGAGCGATCGCATTAGGATCAGCAGCCATTGTGGACCCGGGGTTAAACCCAAACCAGCCCAACCAGAGAATTAAACAGCCCAAGGTAGCAATGCTCATGTTATGACCGGGTAAAGCTATAACTTGACCGTCTTGATATTTCCCAATCCGGGGGCCAAGAAATGCTGCTCCCATTAACGCCGCCCAACCTCCAACAGAGTGAACCACGGTGGAACCAGCAAAATCCCAGAATCCAAATTCACTTAACCAACCGCCACCCCAAATCCAATGTCCGGTGATGGGGTAGGCAATACCGACAAGGAGGAGGCTGAAGATTAAGAAATCTACAAATTTAATCCGTTCCGCAACTGCACCGGAGACAATTGTGGCCGCAGTTCCCGCAAAGGCTAATTGAAATAAGAACTTGGCGGCTAAAGGCACACCAGCCCAGTCCAGTGAACTGAAGACACCTTGATAAGCATCCCCGGTTACAGGACTATTATCTCCTCCTCCTGAAAGGAAAAAGCCAGACATTCCGAAGAAGTTGTTACCATCGCCAAACATAATCCCAAAACCAATTGCCCAAAAAGCAATACTAGCTAGAGCAAAGACAATTAAGTTTTTCGAGAGAACGTTAACGGCATTTTTTTGGCGACAAAAGCCTGTTTCTAACATCCCAAAACCAGCATTCATAAAGAATACTAAAAAGGCGGCGATCGCTACCCAAAGAGTATCCAAAGCCACTTGCAGTTCTGCTGTTGTTGGTCCTTCATCTGGTGTTTGGGCAACTGCTACATAACCCCAACCCAAAACAATTAAACAAGCTAAGGGTAAGCAGGCTTGCCAACTAGGAGACAACTGCTTGATAAATAAATTTAATCCCTTTGCTTTTGATTTAAATTGTGTACTTTTAGCGGATTTTTTGGCAGATATTCGCCTATTTTTAATTCTAGATTTCTGTTTGTACATGAGTTTAAATTACACCCTCCAGCTTTAATGAAAAACAAGTTTAGCTAAAAACCTCAAGCCCAAAGTCAACCCTAGTCTTGATACCACGGGTTTACCAAGCAGAAACTCAGATCCCCCAAATAGGAGTTTAGGAAACTATGGGTACATTTGTAAACGTTTTTTTATGGTTTTATTAAGAAAATATTATGGAGTTTCCCAACAGTCAACCCTCCTTCACTTAATATTTATTTGGTGAATATGGTATTTGGGGAAGAATCATCCCCAAAATTACCAACTTTGGCGTGAAACCAACAAAAAAAAATATCATAAAAGCAGGTTTATTTTCTGGCTGCATTCTGCCCTAGTTATGGAAGAATTACAGTTGTTTTTTTTGATAAATTTGATTGATTTTCTATTTAGTTTGTCGTTAATTCTGTATCCTGAGATACTATTCCCTGGGGTTTCACTCTTCTGAGGGTGGAAAATAGTGGACAGCAGGAAACTATATCCTCTACAGTGTGGGGATTTTTGGAGTTCACAAGAGACAACTCCAAGATTTATTAATTTTTATAATTCTTGTTGCAGATATTGTTCATACCCCAGTTCTTCCAGTTTGGCTTGCTTTGTCATGACTGATTCTGAGAGGTTCTGGCGGTATTTTTGGACTTTTTCCTGTAATTTTGGGGCGTGGGTGGCGAGAATTTGCACCGCCAACAAACCTGCATTCTTAGAGTTACCGATGGCGACGGTGGCGACGGGTATTCCCCCAGGCATCTGGACTATAGAATACAGAGAATCAACACCTTGTAAATTGCGAGTTGCTACGGGAACGCCAATTACAGGCAGTGGTGTTAAAGATGCTACCATTCCGGGAAGATGGGCAGCACCTCCCGCGCCGGCAATAATTACTTTTAGTCCTCTGGTGTGGGCTGTTTGGGCATACTCTACCATCCTTTCGGGTGTACGATGGGCAGAAACAATGGCTACTTCTGTTTCTATGCCAAATTCTGCACAAATTGCGATCGCATCTTTCATGGTGGGTAAATCGGAATCGCTACCCATGATAATACCGATAAGAGGAGCCATATTAATTTAAGATTGAGGGTTAATTACTTGCTGTGTAGTTAATTTTCTAACTAATGTGATGCTTAAAGCAAGACAACACACCCTAAATATTATTAATGGGCGAGTTCCTGGTTATCAAGATTTACAGAGAATTTTAGTGAACCACCAGGGGTTAATTGAGCAAATTATCCCCATGACTGAGGAATTTACTGGGGATGCGCCTGTATTGAATGTAGCTGGTGATTGGATTTCCTTGGGTGGTGTGGATTTACAGATTAATGGGGCTTTGGGTTGCGCTTTTCCGGATTTAAAACCTGAAAATGCCCAAATGCTGGCGAAAATATCGCAATTTCTCTGGGATGTGGGAGTGGATGGATTTTTACCCACTTTGGTGACTACTTCTGTGGATAATATACAGCGTGCGATCGCCACAATTGCTGATTTTCTCCCCACTCAAACAGCAGGGGCAAAAATTCTGGGAGTACATTTAGAAGGGCCATGTTTAAACTACCAGAAGCGAGGCGCACACCCAGCCGAATACTTATTACCTCTAACAATAGAACAAATTAAAAAAGTTTTGGGTGATTATGCCCATGTTGTCAAAGTGATCACCTTAGCCCCAGAATTAGACACCACTGGGGAAGTAATCCCATATTTGCGTTCTTTGGGGATAATTGTCAGTTTAGGGCATTCCCAAGCCACAGCAGCCCAAGCCCAGCGTGCTTTTAACCAGGGGGCAACAATGGTAACTCATGCTTTCAACGCCATGCCGCCATTACACCACCGGGAACCAGGACTATTAGGTGCAGCAATTACCCATCCTGATGTCATCTGTGGTTTTATTGCCGATGGTGAACACGTTACACCCACAATGCTGCAAATTCTCCTCCGCGCCAGCTACCAAGCACAAGGGCTGTTTTTAGTAAGTGATGCCCTTGCACCTCTGGGGCTACCCGATGGCGTGTATCCTTGGGACAGTCGAGAAATTGAAGTGAAAAACGGTACAGCCAGATTAGCAGATGGGACATTATCAGGCACAACTTTACCCTTATTAATAGGAGTGCAGAACTTAGTCAGGTGGGGCATTTGTGATATTGAAACTGCCATTTCCTTAGCAACTAATTCACCCCGAAAAGCGCTAAATTTACCAGGAATTATTGACAGTCCCGCCGCCAATTTATTACGCTGGCAACAAGATGAAGATACAAAAGAATTAACTTGGCAAAGACTATTTTGCTAATACAGTTTATGCATAAGATTCTGGTTTTTGGTTCATCTGGTATTCTCGGTAATCAAATTTATCAGATGTTTAATTTAGATATTTTAGCAGCAAACTTTCCACCTGCGGAAATTCAGATAGCTGTGTAAATTTTTCATCCAACCACAAACAAAATCTTTCTGTGTTTGTGTTTCCCTTCCCTCCCAGATTTAAATTCTATGAAACCGCAGAGACGCAGAGGAAACAGACAGTTTATAAGTTTATAAATGTGCTTCTCCCAGTAAAACAATAGAACCGGTTAACTCTTCAATTACCTGAGTAGTCACTTGACTAACTGCTAACCCCCCGGTAGTACGATAACGGACAGAACGCAAAACTGCTAAATCAAAGGCTTGCGCTTCCCTGACTATAGCTTTCGCAACATCATCATCAATAATGATTTGAATATTGGTATTTACATTTAACTGACTTTTGGCAACAATTTCAGACAACTGATTAGTAAATTGTTCTACTAAATTTGAGGGAGTTTTACTATTAGACACGTGTAATAGTACAACCTCAGCATTATTCACATCAGCTAACATTTCAGCAAACCGCCACGCACTCACAGTTTGCGGTCTTAAATCGCCAATTGGTACAATAATTCTGGCAATTGTCTTGGGACTATTTACCAAGCGTGTCACAGCAACTGGACAGTGAGAAGACCAAAAAACACTATCAATTATATTACCAAATAAGCGAGCGCGTAAACCTGTAGTGCGCGACCAACCCATCACAACTAAACTAGCATTTTGTTCTCGACTGGTGCGGCTAATTGCCAAAGCTATATCATCATCAATCCGAATAGCAGTAGAGACTTTAACATCAAATTCTTGACTAATTGCCTTAGCTAACTTTAATCTTTGCTGACTTTGCTCTAATGATATTCCTAATTGGGGATCATCCATGTGAATATGGGCTTTAGTAATAGCTAAAGGTAAAATTCTCCCAGATTCATGTTGTGCTATTAAAGCTGCCATTTCAATGAGATAGCGCTGGGTTTGAGAGTTATATATTGGTACAACTATAGTGAATGGATGCTGAGTTTGTTCTAAGGGTTGTCCTTCATTACTTTCCCACCAATTGGAAAGATTTTCTGTTTCAAAATCCGTTTGAGGCATTTGTAATAATGCGGCAAATCTGGCTGTGATTAAGGGCCCCATAATTGAAGTAACTAGCATGAGGACAATTACACTATTTAATACACCTTCACTAATCAGTCTTTCACCAGCAGGATTTAAGGTTTGATAGGCAACTAAGGCTGCTGCTAAGGTGGCTGCTACTTGTGGTAGGGATAATGACCACATTGTGAGCATTTCTGCATTGTTGTAGCGGTAAATTAATTTGACTAAAAATGCGGCGATAAATTTACTTCCAATTAACGCGGTAACAATTACCACTGTTAACCAAACTGAACTGAGGGTTTGGATAAATGCCGGAATATTGATTAGGAGTCCCATGTCTACAAAGAAACAAGGGATAAATAACACGCTACCAATAAACTCAATTTTTTCTTTGACGGGGCTACGTCCCACTACATCATTAACTGCTAAACCTGCCAAAAATGCGCCAACTATTTGTTCTACACCAACTATTTGCGCTCCTACAGATGCGAGAAATAAAGCTAGTAAAATGAATAAAAATTGGTTACTTTGTTCATCTCCAGAACGGCGGAAAAATTCTTTACCTAGCCAATCAAAGCCAAATAATACAATCACAGAGTAAATGGCTAATCCACCTAATAAGCTGATTAAACTGATGGCTGTAAATTCTCCGCCATGAATACCTACACAAATTGCTAGGACTAATAAAGCGGCTGTGTCTGTAAAAATTGTTGCCCCTACTGTGACAGTCACAGCTTCATTCATCACAACTCCCAGACGACTAACAATGGGATAAGCTAAGAGAGTATGGGAGGCTAGTAAGGAACCAATTAAAACAGAAGCATTCCAGCCAAAATTGAAGAATCTGCCTACAGATATTCCAGCTATTAATGGGACTAAAAATGTTAAAATACCAAAGACAATGGAGCGGTTTTTTGTTTTACGAAACTGTCCCAAGTCAATTTCTAATCCAGCAACAAACATTAAATAAACTTTACCAATATCTGAAAGCAGACTGACAGTTTCAGAATTAGTGTCTAAAAATTTTAGTCCGTTTTGACCTAGCACTACACCTGCTACTAGCAAACCTACTAATCCAGGTATTCGAAGTCTTTCAAATACAGGAGGTACACTAAAAATAACGGTGAGGAGAATTGTAAATTGAATGATGGGACTGTCAGTTAGCAAGTTTGAGGTCATTGGTAATCAATCAGGTTTGATGAAACTTTAAAAGTGGATAATCTGTATATACGAGAGTAGTTAATAATTTTTTATGACCTGGTTACTTCTATTATATTTTATAATTATATTTTAATCAAGAATGGTCAGGCACAAAAGGCAATAAAATTCAGGTAATATCAGTAAGTTGGAGATGATTGTAGGGTCATGTAACTAGAAAATGGTCAGAGCTTTACTGAGAAGTAGTTTATTTAATTTTACTGACTTTAAAACTCAAGGTTAATCTCTAGAAGTGATAAATAGCAATTGCAATCAAGTATTATATATAATGAGTTAGTATCCCGGAAGTCAGAGAAAAGATCCATAAAAAAAATGTATCGGAGTATTCTTGACGGTTGATATTAATGATATTTTTAAGGATCGGGAACACTTAACTATTTAAGTTTATGAACGTAGCCGACGATAAAACGATTGTTCGTGAGTATTTTAATTCCACAGGCTTTGATCGCTGGCGGCGCATTTACGGCGATGGCGAAGTTAACAAAGTTCAGTTAGATATCCGCAATGGACACCAGCAAACAGTAGATACGGTTATTAGCTGGCTGAAGGATGATGGTAACTTATCAGAATTATCAATTTGCGATGCTGGTTGTGGTGTGGGGAGCCTGAGTATCCCGTTGGCGGCTGATGGTGCTAAGATTTATGCCAGTGATATTTCTGAAAAAATGGTGACAGAAGCTCAGGAGAGAGCTGTTGCCACTTTGGAAAATGCGGAAAATGCGAGTTTTACTGTCCAGGATTTAGAATCCTTGAGTGGTAAGTACCATACTGTGATTTGCTTGGATGTATTGATTCATTATCCCCAAGAAAAGGCGGATGAGATGATTTCTCACCTGTGTTCTCTGGCTGAGTCAAGGGTAATTATGAGTTTTGCGCCCAAAAACTGCGCTTTAACTATACTGAAAAAAATTGGTAGCTTTTTTCCTGGCCCCAGTAAAGCTACTCGTGCTTATCTGCATCGTGAGGCTGATGTGGTGAAAATCCTGGAAAATAATGGTTTTACGGTGGAACGTCAAGCGATGACTAAAACTCGTTTTTATTATTCACGTTTGTTAGAAGCTACGCGTAAATAAGCTGAGAATTGCGACAAGATATGTGCGTATCCTCTGTCGCATTTTATAGTTTTTTCGATAAAACCCCACCCCTAGCCCCTCCCGCAAGCGAGGCTACGTTACACAGAAGTCGGTAAATTTTCGTTTGTGTCATAAGACTCCACCCCTAACCCCTCCCCGCAAGCGAGGAGGGGAACTTGATTTAGAGTGAAATTGGGTTTTTAGGGCTGAAAACCCTTTTTAGATCAGGATGTGTGACACGGTAGCCACCGCAAGGGGGGAATTGGATTTCCGGCTATGATATACCTTGTGTGGTTAGGGAAGGCTATATGAAAATTATTACAAAGGTTGCTGGTGGGTTGATGCTGGCTGGGGGTTGTTTATGTTTGCTTGCTAGTGTGATAGCTGTATCTGAATTAAAGGGAGAAACCAATTTTATCGTGCAACAAGAAGCAGAGGATCGGCTGTTGGCGGGAATGGTTTTAGGTATACCTTTAACAGCAGGTGGGGGATATATGTTGTGGGGTTTGCGCCGCAGATATCAACGGGAGTTAAGCGATCGCCTGGATGCTATATTTTATCAAACCCTGGAAGCCAATCATGGTAAAATCACTGTGTTACAGCTGGCTCTGTCAGGAAAGATACCGGGAAGGGAAGCCAAAGAATATTTGAATGATAAATCTCAGGAGTTCAATGCTACTTTTGAATGCACCGAGCAAGGTGACATAACTTATTTATTCCATATTTAATGGAAGGTTTTGACAAGTCAGGTTAAAATCGCAAGCAAAGTTTAAAATCTGATGTGAAACTATGAAGACTGCTGAAAAACTGGCTGCGGGTTGGCTATTAACACTAGGATTCATGTTTTTGACACTATCAGTTTCAGCCACTAGTGAGAAGAAATCTATGCTGAAACCGATTTCTACAGGATATCAGGAGGCGGTAGCTACGGATTTTGTAAATCACAACCATTTGTATTTTCTTGACAATAAGGCCAGAAATGGGATAATTTTCGGTATCCCTACGATGGTGGTAGGAGGTTGGCTGAGTTTAGGGTTGTACCGTCAAGGTAAGAATGAGAAAAAAGCTCTTCAGCAAGAACTAAGCGATCGCCTACAATCAAATTTTTATCAAATGCTACAAGAAAATCACGGGCGTGTGACTGTTTTAGGCTTGGCGATGAATTGTCAACTACCAGCAGCCCAAGCCCAAGAATATTTAGATATGAAAGCTAAAGAATTTAATGCAGATTTTCAGGTTACAGAAAAAGGGGCGGTATCATATCATTTTGATATTTAGAAGAAATCTTGATTAGGAATGGCACAAATTTTTGTAAGTATAGCTGCCATTTTAGGTGGTTTATCTGTAGCCGCAGGTGCTTTTGCTGCTCATGCCTTGAAAGAAAAGATTAGTGAGCGATCGCTAGAAATATTTGATACTGGCGCACGTTATCAAATGTACCACGCTTTGGCACTTTTGTTAGTAGCTTTATTAATTAGTCGTGCAACATCCCCTCAGCCGATGTTAGTAGCTACTGGGTGGTTATTCATTTTTGGGACAACTATTTTCTCAGGTAGTTTGTATGCACTGAGTTTAACTGGTGTGAAAATATTGGGTGCAATTACTCCTATTGGCGGTGTCGCTTTTATTATTGGTTGGGGTGTTTTAGCTTTTGCGGCTGGGGGTTTGAAATTTTAAGAGGTTGCTATATCCTTCTTTTACTGCTTTCTTCATTCGGAAAGTGACAAAAGAAGGATAATCTCACTGTGATAATTTTCACTGGAGTTGCTTTAATTTATTATTTGCCGATAGAAGTAACTCTTGAGCTTTTAAATAAACAGTTGTACCTGATTGCACTTTTTCTAATTGGTTAATAATGCCGTGTAATTGACTAATTAGACGATTGCGCTGCAAATTTTGAGGGTCATTGGGAATTGATGCTAATAGGCTTTCTATTTGTCGTTGTGCCATTGCTAAAGCCTGTACAGAATCTGCCTCAGCTTGTCGTCTTACTCTGATCTGACCTAAGTTAGTCTCATAAATTGCTAATAGCTTTTGTGCTTCCCCATAACCTACCAAATCTTCCGAAGGAATCAGTTTTAAGCGATTTATGGCTTGTAACCATAAATTTTCTATTTGTTGCCATTCTGTGACTGTGTGCGGTGGATTTTGAGCAGCTTTTGCAGCTTGCCAAGAAAATTGCTGCGCTGCTGTAATTAAAGCACTAACGCGTTCATTTCCTGCGGCTAATCCCACAACTTCCTGAAAATCACGCTTGTCAACATCTAGTTGACTTTGAGCAGTTTTTCCGGCTAGGGTTTGGCCGGGAATCTCTTCTAGATTATCAAGTGCTGAACGCCAAGCTGCGATCGCTGACTTTTTATCAGCTGCTGTTGTAGCCTGTTGATACTGCTGTTTGGCATTCTGGAGTGCCTGACTATGCTCAGTCAGCAGGGTTTGAGCATTTTTTTCTTGAAAAATCTTGGCTTCTAGCTGTCCTACTTGACGACGGGCTGTATTCAGACCATAAACACTAAACCGCCAGTCATACCACCCGTATGGGTATTCCCGTCCATCATGAATCAACCCAACTGGTAAGTTATTTAAATATATTTTTGTTTGTTGTAGTTGCTGTTCACCCAACGCCAAATCAGCTGTACTAGTAGGATTTTCAATCAGTTGTTGAGCTTGCTGCATTGATACCAATGCCTGCCGATAGTTTTGTTCTACGCTGATGTAACTGGGGAGTAATAAAAAAGGCGCATTTTGCCTCACAGGACGGCGAATTATTGGGTAAGGCAGATTTGCTACCCAAAGCACAGCTGCGGGAACTCCTAGAAGTATTGCTATCCAAATCAGCTTACTAACTAGCTTACTACCTCTACCTTTTTTGGTTTTGGCAGGTTTTTTGGTTTTACTTTCTTCTTTTGCAAGGGATGAATTGCCAACGGGCGTTGCTTTTGATATTTTCAGTTCTGATTTAGCGTCTACTTCAGCTTGTAATTCATCCAGGGTTTTTGGTGTTCTTGGTGGGTTCTGCACTATCGGTGTTTAGGTAATTAATGATGGGTCTATTTCTGAGACGTTTTGAGTGTTATTACGTGCAAATTTAGTAGTTATTTTATGTAACAACGTCATATTTTTTTAATTCTCAGTTTAGTATACCCCCAAGTTATTGAGTAATTATGACTCATAACCCCGGATTTTATACAAATTTGTAAATAAGCGTGTGCCTTTACCTATGTGCAAAAGTGTATATATAGGGGGTTGTTATTTCCACTGTAAAATGCTTTGTGAGAGAAGGATTGAGAGAGAAACACAAAGGATTTCTTTGCGTCCTCTGTGTCTCTGTGGTTCAATAAAAGAATTTTCTATTCCGCGCCTTCAATGGGTGCAAAACCTTGACGCTGAATATTTTCCGTAACCGTCCGTGGTTCTAAGAATTGCAGGAGATAATCAGGGCCTCCAGCCTTAGAACCCACACCAGAAAGTTTAAAACCGCCAAAAGGTTGTCTAGCCACAATAGCACCTGTAATATTGCGGTTAATATAGACATTCCCGACTTCTAAATCCGTCTGTGCTTGCTGAATGTGGGAAGGTGTGCGGGAATAAAGCCCCCCAGTTAAAGCATAATTAGTCCCATTAGCCACTGCTAAGGCTTCTGCAAAATCTTGGACTCTGGTTACAGCTAACACTGGCCCAAATATTTCTTGCTGGGCAATAGTCGCATCAGCTGGTACTTCACTAAAAATCACAGGGCCGATATAATACCCCTGTTCTGGTGCTGTTAACTCCAGCGCCACTTGTGCTTCTGTCTTACCTTTCTCAATATATTCTAGGATGCGATCGCGGGCTTTAGCATCGATAACTGGACCAACTTGGGTACTGGGTAACTCAGCTGCACCAATATTTAAAGATTTTGTCGCCTCTACCAATCGCCGGACAAAGGTATCGTATATCGGTTCTAGGACAATTACCCGTGAACAGGCGGAGCATTTTTGCCCACTGTAACCAAAGGCTGACTGCAAGACTCCCACAACAGCTTGATCTAAATCAGCACTTTCATCCACAATAATTCCATTCTTACCGCCCATTTCCGCAATTACCCGCTTGAGATGCTTTTGTCCAGGTTTCAGCGTTGCGGCTTCTGCATAAATCCGACAACCAACTTCCTGAGAACCAGTAAAGGCAATAATGTGAGTATCTGCATGATTCACCAAGTAAGCACCCACTTCCGAACCCTTACCAGGGACGTATTGAAATACACCTTTAGGGATGCCAGCCTCAATTAAAATTTCTGTGAGTTTAGCAGTAATTACAGAAGATGTTTCCGCAGGCTTGAGCAAAGTACAATTCCCTGCCACCAAAGCTGCAACTGTCATTCCGCAGGCGATCGCTAACGGAAAATTCCAAGGAGAAATTACCACAGCAATACCCATCGCATGGTAAATATAACGATTAGTTTCCCCAGCTACGTCATAGATTACACCTTTGTCTAGACGTTCCATCTCCTCAGCATAATACAGACAAAAATCTATAGCTTCAGAAACCTCCCCATCTGCTTCCTTAACAGGTTTCCCCACCTCCAAAACAATCCAAGCCGCAAGTTCCGCCCGACGTACTTCCATCAAATCAGCCGCCTTCCTGAGAACCCCAGCCCGTTGCTGTACAGGAGTTTTCCGCCAACCAGGGAAAGCCGCCTTAGCCGCTTGCATAGCCTCCTCCGCCTGTGCCACACTCAGCAAACCAACCTTACCAACCACCTCACTAAAATCTGAAGGATTCAGCGAATCAACAAACTCCGCAGTATTCACATACTCCCCATTCACCAAAGGTAAATAAGTTTTACCCAACTGTTGACGCACCAATGCAAAAGCCGCCGCAGACTTCATAATTTCTGACTCCTGGGAATAATCTGTATCAGCTACACCGAGGAACCCCTCCTCTTCTTTGCGCCTTTGCGCCTTTGCGTGAGACAAATCCACATTCGGAGGCGCGAGTAACTCCTCAATTGGTCTATTTTCCAGATTTTGCCGTAAAAACGAACTATTAGCCGTATTTTCCAATAACCGCCGAATCAGATAAGCCATCCCTGGTAACAATTCACCATAAGGACAATAAACCCTGACTCGATAACCCTTATCCACCAAAGCCTTCGCCAACTTATCCCCCATCCCATACAACACCTGCATTTCAAAGTGACGACGAGGGACATTTAAACTTTCGGCTATAGCAATGGCGCGAGCTTGCGATCGCACATTATGACTACCAATAGCAGCATACACATATTGGTGATTTTCTAACAATAACTGTGTAATAACTTCAAAATTGGCATCCGTCGCCGCCTTATCGTTGTAAACTGGCTGTTTCCAGTGCTTTTGTTCTGCTTTAATGGTTTCTTGATCCCAATATGCACCTTTTACCAAACGAACTGTCAGAGGATAACCGCGCTCTTTTAACCAAGAAATCAGCTTTTTCGCATCCTCTTCACTATCACGCAGATATGCTTGAATTGTCACGCCAATATCTGTACGCTGTCTAAATTCATCTTCTAGCAACAGCTTTTGCAGAATATTCAGAGTTAAATCTTTGTAAGCGTACTGTTCCATATCAAAATGCACAGATGCGCCTAATTCTTTCGCCCGACGTAATAAAATACGAATGCGATCGCTAACTCTCTCTTCACTACCCTCAGCATCTAAAGGATCAAATTGAGAATAAAAGGCTGTTAACTTGACAGAAACCTGTACTTGTGGTATTAATTCCGCATCAGCTTGATCAATAGCTGGAATTACCGCCCAATTTTTTGATGCTTCCACCAATTGCTGCATTAATTCTAGATAGCGTTCTAGATAAGATTGCGCTTCAGTTTCCGTAATTACTGCTTCACCAAGTAAGTCAATGGTGAAAGCCATTTTATCTTTACGCAGTCGTTCAACTGTTTTGATAACTTGTTTAATATTTTCCCCAGAAATATATTTATGTGCTAAAGTTTCCACTGCTGTAGAAACAGTTGTCGCCGCAACCTGTCCTGGCATAGAATCAGGGTTAGCAAAATTTAGCATCCCCTTTAAAGCTGAGGGTAACTCTACAGACTCATCCCCTAAATATTCTTGTAAATGTGCGGCAATTTCCGGTTTATGTTGTAAGGCTGGAAGTGTGTCGATAAACCGAAACAGTTGCACTCGTAAACCAGGGTTACTCATAGCCCAAGCTAATAATTTATCATCCCAGCGCATTTGATCCCGGAGAGAACCTAAAAAAGAACGATTTTCTTGGGTAGCTGAGAGAAGCTGTTTGGCAATTTCTTGAGTTTTAGCTTCGTAGGTGCTGGTTTGTACTTGTAATACCATAAAATTTGTGTTTAGTTAGTTGTAATTACTCACAGGGTCATTTGTCATTAGGAAATTACAATTTCCCCCCTGCTCCCCGCTCCCTGCTCCCCTGCTTCTTCTCCCTACTCCCCATTTTGAATGGTGCTTTTTCTAACGTACTTAGCGCCATTTTGTAAACCGTCTCAAGTAATAGTTTTGAATGTCGTTGTATGAAATGTCTGAAAAACTTGGCTTTAGTATGTTTGGGGATAGCTATGCTCTGCTTGGGAGGTTGTACAGAAAGACCGACAGATTCACAATTGGCAGTATGGCGTAGACAAGCAAGCGATCGCAATGCTGAAATTGTCGCAGAAAAAACTAAAAATAACCAGCAGCGTGAGTGGGATTTAGTTATACAAGGTCAGACAGCAACAGGGACAACGGAAACATTAAATTGGTCACAGTTGCAGGATTTAGCTACCGTTAATATTAATACTGTTGATGGCAATAACATTGTCAATCCTCAAAGGATATTTAAATTCACAGGTATATCAATCAATTCGCTTATTAAAAATTTTGGTATTCAAAAGTACATTACGGAAATTACTTTTGTCTCTTATGACGCATATCAGGTGACGGTCAGAATCGAAGATTTACTGAAGTACCCAATTATTTTAGCAGTTGCCAAGGATGGTGAACCAATTCCCCGTGAGCAAGGTGGACCGATTTATTTAATTTTTCCCTATACCCAGCATCCAGAAATTAGAAAAAACTATGATGAGGGGATGTGGGCATTTTATGTAACTCATGTCATATTTGGTACAGAGTCAGCTAAAGTGAGTATAGGCAATAGTGAACTTAACTTAGCAGATTTAGATCAATTGCCCCAAGTTAACCTGACGAAAAGGGTTGGTTATCGGGTGTGGTGGCCGAGTGGTCAAGTTCAATTACATGGTGTGAGACTGCGAGATGTCCTCTCTTTAGCTAATGTAAATTTAAATACTATTAGTTCTGTAGTCGTGCGTGGTAAAGCAGAGGTTTACCGCAGAAATACTGAACCAATAGAATTACTCACTGAGGATATACTGAAATGTGATATCCTTCTAGTTACTAGGTGGGGTCAGGAAAAACAACAAATTCCAGCGAAAATGGGGGGTCCAGTGACTTTGGCCTTTAGCGATAATTGTCCCAGCAGAACTAAAAATCAGCGATGGGTGACTTTTGTAGAAGAGTTAATTCCACAACTGTGAAAATATTAGCTTTTCGTTCTATTCGTACCCAGATCATGACTTCAACTACCTTGCTGATTCTGGGTTTGATTGCTGCTATAGTTACAGTCTGGGCAAAAAGTGACAGCACTCTCTACCGTCAAGAAAAGTTAAATGATGCGAAAATTACAGCTAGAGTTTTAAGTTCTACATATTCTAACGAATTATCAGAAGAAAATTGGAGTCAAATTCGCATAAATTTACATCTTTTGATGCAAGAAAATCAAGATGTCGTTTATGTTTTTGTATCGGATCATCGTCTTTATCATCAAATCGTTGCCGGTTCTCCTCAAGAATTTGTCAGTCAATATATTCCTGATATAGTACCTTTAAATGTCACCAAACAAGCTATTTATTCCTCTTCTAATATTGAGGCTCGTGCATCAGAAACATTTCTGCTTAGAGATGTTTACTTTGGAGAAAAGCTGAGAGGTAAACGTGGTGAACGTGTGATTGAAGTGGCTTCTGATGTTTTGGGATTAAGTGAACAAAAACTCGGCACTTTACGCATAGGTATATCTTTAAGAAGGGTAGACATTGCTGTTAGAAATGCAGTGAATAAAGCTTTAATGGTAGGTTTTATCGGACTTAACATTGGTTTAGTATGTGCATATATTTTAGCACATCAATTGAGTGACCCAGTGCGGCGTTTACAGATGAGCGTTGCTCAAATTGCTAATGGAGATTTGCAACATCGCGCCGCTATTTATCATCGTGCAGATGAAATTGGTGCATTAGCAATTTCGGTAAATGAAATGTCACGCGCCTTACAGATATCATTTAGCAAATTACAAAAAACATTAGAATCATTTGAGAGATTTGTCCCAGATAAATTTGTTTCAGTCATCTCTCCTCAAGGAATAGAAAAAATTGAAGTCGGTATGGCTGCGACGCGAAAAATGACAATTTTATTCTGTGATATTCGCAATTATACTTCGATGTCAGAAGCTATGACACCGATGGAAATTTTCTTATTTTTAAATGACTATTTAGCTTGTATGGGAAAAGCCATAGATGAATCTGGTGGCTTTATTGATAAATATATCGGTGATGCTATTATGGCATTGTTTGATGATCCAGCCACTGATGGCGCACTCAAAGCTGCAATTTTAATGCAAAAATATCTTGATAAATTTAATTATGCGCGATCGCAACAAGGTATACCAAAAATTGCCGTAGGCATTGGCATTCATCGTGGCGAGGTGGTCATGGGTACAATCGGATTTACCTGTCGGATTGATTCTACAGTCGTAGGTGACTCGGTGAATATAGCCTCACGGCTGGAGAGTATAACTAAATACTATGAATGTGGAATCTTGGTAAGTGATTCAGTAATTCTCAGTTTATCTCAACCAGAATTATTTTCACTGCGATTGGTAGATGAATCCGTGAAATTAAGAGGTAAAGATGAAGCGATCGCCATTTATCAACTTGAGGATAAAATGATCAATGACACACCTTAACGGAAAAGTAACTTTAGTTACAGGAGCTACACGGGGTATTGGCAAAGGCATTGCCATTGGTTTAGGTGAAGCAGGGGCAACAGTGTATATTACCGGACGTACTCTTGATAATACTAATAGTGAAATCTCTGGTAGTCTCAAAGATACCCAAGCCGCAGTAGAACAAGCCGGGGGAATCTGTATTCCCGTAACCGTAGACCACAGCGACGATGAACAAGTACGCTTGCTGTTTGAACGCATCGAAAATGAGCAAAACGGCCAACTGGATTTACTCGTTAACAACGTCTTCTCAGGAGTCCAAGCCTTAAGAGAAAATCAAAGAAAGACCTTTTGGGAATGTGAACCCAGCCTTTGGGATGCTACTAACAACGTCGGTTTGCGTAGCCACTACATCGCCAGTATTTTTGCTGCACGCATGATGGTCAAACGTCAACAGGGATTAATTTGTACCATTTCCTCATGGGGTGGTATGTCTCAAATTTTTAGTGCAGCCTATGGCGCTGGAAAAGCCGCCTGTGACCGATTAGCCGCTGACATAGCAGTAGAACTCAAGCCTCATAACATTGCCTCTGTTTCCCTGTGGCCGGGTATTGTCGGTACTGAGCAAATTTCCCAGCTAGCAGACGAAATGGCAACAGAAAATACTCCAGACCCAAAAAACTCAGTATTTACCGACCATTATAACTGGGAAAGTCCCTTATTTACAGGGCGAGTCATTGCCGCCTTAACTAGTGATGCCAATATCATGCGCCGTACAGGAAAAGTGCAGATAGTCGCCGAACTAGCCCAACAATATGGAATTGTAGACCAAGAAGGTAATATCCCCCCATCCCTACGTTCCCTAAAATTTCTGATACCAGCAGCCTTACCCTCACTCAGAAAATACTCATCCCTCATCCCAGATATCAAAGTCCCTTGGTCATTGCTGCTGCTAACAACACTCAAATCACCCCAGATTTAACTGTTACCCCCAGTATTTCTGGTTCTCTCTGGTGTCTTTTTCCATATAAATCCATGTACTAAGTAGCTCAAACTTAAAAAAGGTAATACCCAGATTCCGGACTTCTTTGAGAAGTCGGGGATCTATATCTTCAAGGTTTTATGTTTAATTAGGTTGACCTACTTACTAAAAACAATATTAAGAGTTACGCGAAATTGATATTGTATGACAAGATTATGAAATGAATTAATTCTTTGCCAGAGTTGACCGCTATGTTAAGAAATTTCCATAAAAGCCTATATTGATTTTTTCTGCCGACTGAACTAACTCGGTATTTTTAATCAATAAACATCCCTGAATCACAGTAATTACATCAATATTGATCATTAATTTGGAACAAAAATATGACCCAGCTAGATAAAGCAGTTGTGTTGATTACTGGTGCATCTGGTGGGTTCGGGCAAGAATTAACCCGACAGTTATTACAAGCAGGTAGCCGACTAATCCTAACAGATTTAGATGTAACAATTCTGCGTGAACGAGTGCAAGCAATTCAACACCAAGTCGCAACAGGTGAAGTATTAGCTTGTCTAGCTGTTGACCTTTCCACCAGAGAAGGTTGTGAACATCTTTATCATCAAGTCAAAGAGCTTAATGCCCCCGTCGATATTTTAATTAACAATGCCGGGATTTCAGTCTTTGCCTTCATGGATACAATTCCCCATGAAAAATGGGAACTACTCATGCAGATCAACCTGTTAGCACCGATGCGCTTAAGTGCTTTATTTTTGAATGGGATGATTGACCGAAAACAGGGTCACATCGTGAATATTTCATCCTTAGCAGGCTGGTGGGCATCACCGGGATTAACTCATTACGCAACAACCAAATTTGGTTTACGTGGGTTCAGTGAAGGATTATTCCATGAAGTTCAAGATTACAATGTGAAAGTAACCGCCGTTTATCCCTTTTTTAGCCGTACCCCAATTCTCGAATGTGACAAATTTGGCAGTTTGACCAAAGTTAACAATGATTTTTTATACAAAGTGGCAACTGACCCCGCCAAGGTTATACAGGCGACAATTCGCGGCATACAACGTAACAAACTCCATATTTTTCCCGATGCGACAGCTAAATATGCCCATCTTCTCAAACGCTATTTTCCGCAAATAGCCCATTTAATTAATCATATATTCGTTACCAGATTGAAAAATGGTCAAGGTGAGTAACTCTACTAAAATTCTGAATCTAGTCGATACCACTGAAAAACATCTAATTATCGGCGCGGGTTTTGTCGGCTTGGGTATGGCTCAAGCCCTGAAAGCTGCTGATATCCCCTACGATCAGGTTGATGCTAGTGATAATATTGGCGGTAATTGGTATCACGGCGTATACGAAACTGCACACATTATTTCGTCACGCAAGATTACCCAATTTACTCACTTCCCCATGCCTGATGATTATCCCGACTTTCCCAGCGCCCAGAATATGCTGGATTATTTAAACTCTTTTGCCGACCATTTTGATTTGCGTCCACAGATTGAACTGAATCGGACAATTAGTTATGTGCGACCAGTGGAAAATAATCTTTGGGAAGTCACCTTTGCTGATGGGGAACAGCGCATTTACAAAGGTGTGGTGATGTGCAACGGTCATCACTGGCGCAAACGTTTTCCCCAGTTTCAGGGAGAATTTAACGGCGAAATCATCCATTCTAAAGATTACAAGCATCCAGACCAGCTGCGGGGCAAGCGAGTTTTAGTGATTGGGGGTGGTAACTCAGCTTGTGATTTAGCCGCCGAAGCCGCCCGTGTGGGTGCTAAATCTGTTCTGAGTATGCGGGAATCAGTGTGGTTTATTCCGAAAACATTTGCTGGTGTCCCGATTGCTGATTTAACTAGCTGGTGGATGCCACAATGGTTTCAACGGCTTATGGCCTACACAATGATTCGGTTGACTTTCGGCACACATACAGATTACGGCTTATCCCAACCTAAGCATAGAATTTTTGACAAGCATCCCACTCTCAACAATGAGGTTCCTTACTACATCAAACATGGCAGAATCACTCCCAAACCTGGTGTAAGTCGCTTAGATGGTTGGGAAGTTGAATTTGTTGATGGTACAAGAGAACCATTTGACCTAATCGTTTGTGCAACAGGTTTTGATGTTGCTTATCCCTTCTTACCTCCCGAACTTGAGCGCGTTGCAGGAGCAGTAGTTAAATGCTATGGAGGCTCGTTTCTCTCAGACTATAAAGGATTATATTTTGTCGGTTGGGGACAGGCGCGAGGTGGCGTAGGATCACTTATTTCAGCTTACGGTTCATTATTTATCAGTCATCTTCAACTCCAGAATCAAATTAATGTACCTATGGGTTTAGTATTCAAAGAAGTAGGACAAAAGCTGCCAACGAACCATCTTTCAGACCCCCAGCAGATTTTTCAGCAAATTAAGCTTGCGAAGTTCTTATTTAACTGGCTTGTGAAAAAAGCACATCAAATTGATGCCCAGCATCCTAACTTTAGTAATCAACCACTTCCTCCATTGCAAAGTAATCAGCCAGTTCAGCCCTTAGTGCGTTAAAGGTAGTAATGGAATTATTATGTTACTGGCAGCAGACACTCCAAGTTTTTGGAGTTGAACAAGTAGCATCTGAGCAAGCCTTTGGTGATTTGGTCATAGCTTATTCTACTGGCGATCGCCACTACCACACACTCAAACATATTAATCACGTCCTCGACACAATTGATACCTTGCAAGCCTACGCTCAAAACCTCGCTGCTGTGCAACTAGCGGCGTGGTTTCATGATGTAGTTTATAATACGCAAGCTCAAGATAACGAAGAAACCAGCGCTGACTATGCTGATAAAATTCTCAGTAATTTGGGCATTCCCTCAAATACTATAGCTACTGTCAACCGTCTCATTCTCAATACCAAACATCACCAAGCTGCTACAGAAGATCATGATAGCCAAGTCTTACCGAAAAATTGGGTTTAAAGCCCCGTCCCAGTCTGCCGACAGGCAGGGTTCTACGACGGCTTTTATTCATTAGTGTACTAAGATGCTGCTATACTTAGCATAGTGGAAAGGTAATCAACCACTTAAAAAACCTAGCCGTCGAAAGACAAAGCACTGTTAGCGCTAGCTTGGCGTTAGCCATACCTTGATAATTAAACGGCAGTTGCTCTAATTGGGGAAACCCCAAGACCGCACTGCCTCATCTATGCGGTTCTACTGCATTATTCTAGTTTCCTCCTAGCAGTAGGCAAAAGATTTATAGGGGCTAGACGAATCAGAATTTTGAAACGAATTGTTTCAAACAAAACAGGACTTGCACTCATGCAAATAGGGTAGGGCATACCCGAATTAACGCTTGGGGAGAATCCCACCTCTGGTTTAGACGACGCAAGGACTCTAGGTTAAGTGGTTTCGTTGAACCAAGAATCCCCGTCGATTTATCGCGGGGAGTGTCAATCGATGCAGATTTAGCAATTTTGGCCGCTAACCCAGAGCAGCACCAGAAATACGCCCATGCTATTCGCCAAGAATATACCTGGTTGTCAGAATTAGAATATATTACAGGTCGTAGAAAAGTTTTAGCGCATTTTTTGGAGCGGCAGCACATCTATCATACGCCCTTGATGTTCGAGATTGCCGAAACATCTGCTCGCTCCAATCTCCAAGCAGAAATTCAAACCCTTAACCTCAGTCATGGGGAATAAAACAGTACCTAGCCTTATGGTAATTTAAGGTTAAACTCATACATTGCAATAGACTACTGTTATCCTCATGACTGGAGAGCATCACCTTGGGAATAGAATTACGCAGTTTTGTATTTCTCGACAACCTGCAACCTCAACACGCAGCCTATATGGGAACAGTATCCCAAGGTTTCCTGCCATTACCTGGAGATACATCACTGTGGATTGAAATCTCTCCGGGTATTGAAATTAATCGAATTACAGATATAGCACTCAAATCAGCCTCAGTGCGCCCAGGAGTGCAAATAGTTGAAAGACTATACGGATTATTAGAAATTCATTCTAGCTCTCAAGGAGAAACCCGCGCTGCTGGTCAAGCGATTTTAGCAGCACTAGGAGTCGAAAAAGAAGACGGTCTGAAACCGCGTGTAGTTTCTAACCAGATTATCCGCAACATCGATGCTTACCAAACCCAACTCATTAACCGCACACGCAGAGGACAGCTAATTCTAGCCGGAGAAACACTATATGTATTAGAAGTTCAGCCAGCTGCTTACGCCGCACTAGCTGCGAATGAAGCCGAAAAAGCAGCAGCGATTAACATTCTGGAAGTACAAGCTGTAGGAAGTTTTGGACGGCTTTACTTAGGTGGAGCCGAGCAAGATATTCTCGCAGGTGCAGAGGGAGCATTAAAAGCCATTGAAAATGTAGCTGGTCGAATAAATCCCCAGGGTGGGGGACAAGAATAAAGGAGGAAACATGGCAAATCGAGAGCATCTAGCTTTACTCAAAGCAGGTGCAGTCCAATGGATAGAGTGGAGACAACAAAATCCTCAAATGAAACTAGATATCAGCACCGCTAACTTGAAAGGAAACAACCTCAGAGGTGCAAACCTCCAAGAAGTCAACTTAAACAAAGTCGATTTAAGTCATGCTGTACTGGTGCGCGCCAACCTCAGACACGCCGATTTAAGTGGTGCAAACCTCCACCAAGCCAAGCTAATAGAAGCTAACTTGAGCGAAGCAAATTTGAGTGTAGCTAACTTGAGTGGTGCGACACTTACCCAAGCAGATTTGAGTAACGCCCATCTGATTGGGGCTGACTTGAGTGGAACAAATCTTCAAGGCGCGATTATTACCGAAGCTAACCTAATTGGAACTGACTTGAGAGACGCAAATTTGAGAGATGCTGATTTAGGTGCAGCGAAGTTAATTAGAGCTAACCTGAGTTTTGCCAACTTGATTGCAGCTAACTTAATTGGTGCTGACTTAAGTGAAGCCAACTTATACGAGGCGCAATTAAACGGAGCTTACCTTTATCAAGCCAATTTCTACAAAGCGAATTTACATCAAGCTCACCTCAGTGGAGCATATTTGTTTCGAGCTAATTTCACTGAAGCTAACTTGAGTGGTGCTAACTTAACTTGGACTAACCTCACAAGAGCAAATTTGGCTGGAGCTAATCTCCAAGGAGCTAATTTAAGGGGTGCTAACCTCCAAGGTGCTAACCTCAAAGGTGCTAATCTTCAAGATACAATTATGCCTGATTTATCTAAATGTGATTAGGATTAAATCCACAATAAATTTACAAGTATGTAATTGCGAGTGGAATGTATCGCTAAAGCGGAGCTATGCCGTAGGCTTTACACAGAGCGTGGCGTTAGCTATAGTGAAATGAAGCAATTTAAAGGGTTTTGAATAATTCACATTTGGTTAAATAGTGAGGTTTCTTCGTGCCTACCTACTTAGAAACTGCTCTTGAGCTTGAAATTCTGAGTTAGAATAATAACTTGTAACATCTTAGAATATTCAACGAAAATTGTTATTTTTAAATGAATAATTCCATACTATATATCTCTCGCAAGCCAGCCCAAGACTTTCTAGATAAATTTGAGAAAGCACTGTTGTCTCCAGATTCTAGTCCACTCTTGTTTCAGATTTACGGGTTTGGGGGAGTTGGCAAAACTACCTTGACTAAAAAACTTCAAGAAGCGCATAATTCAAAAGCTGATTTTGCAAAGGTATCATTCGGTCTTACACCAGGTATAGAAACGCCACTCAAGCTGATGCAAAAGCTTTATGAGCTATTGCCAAAATCTACCAGCCTATTACAAAAGGATGTTTTAGATATACGGGCATCTGATTTTATGCCAAAATCTGACCCGTTTACATCACTTTATGAGCAGTATCAGCAGACTATCAACAAGCTGAAAACTCAATCTGTTGAAGGAAAAACAGTTGATCCACAGCAGGAAACCACAGTTAAGGATTGGCTTGAACTGGGAACAATCACAGCGTTAGCAGCAGGTACAAGCTTTGTTGAACCGACAACAGCAGCAAGTCTAGCTTTTGAAGGCATACCAAAAGCGGTGGGAATGTTATCGGATACCTCACAGTCCCTTAAGCCTACAAAAGACAAAATGCAGAAACTGTTGCAACAGCATCCAGCAACAAAGAATGCTCTAGAGCTTCAGGAGCTAGTGCTAGAACCGATACCAAAATTAACTCAAGCATTTGCTGAAGGTTTGATTCAAAAAACTCAAGGGCAAAAACGTTCTATTGTATTGGTTCTTGATACCTATGAAAAAGTACCGACAGATATTGACACTTGGCTATGGCAGTATTTGTTAGAGGATACGCCTCTGAAATCTTATGGTGTCCGCATTATGGTAGCAGGACGACGTTCTTTACTAGAAAAGGAAAGTTGGAGGAAGTTACAACAAGATAGTCAAAATTTAATCTATGAACAGCGTTTAGATGAATTTGATAGGAAGCAGACGGAAGAATATCTCAAGCAAATTGGTATTACCAAAGCTGGAGATATCCAAAAAATTTATAAAGTAACTAAGGGTTTGCCCCAGAAATGTTGAATCTCGTTACAAAACTTTACATATTCAGGTATAGTAGTTT
>NZ_CAWUOL010000068.1:0-29306 GCF_963923915.1 Nodularia chucula CCY0103
TCTTTGCTTTTGTTCTTTATTATACCTTATTGTTTATATTAAGGATATGTCTAATCAGTGGGCATATCTTCTATTGTAGCGGAGGAAAGAAAAGCTGTTTCCTCAACCGTCGATTCAATTTGGACTGTTACCTGATAAGAGCCAATAGTAGTCAATTAAATTCCATAACCTTTAAGAAGCAAGGCTTAAACTAAACAGATTATAAGTGACTACTTAGTAAAATCACAATTTACGGATAAATTTACTCATTAATTTAAAATGGGGAATCCCTGTCAGCAACAAAAAAAACCACAGATAAACAATTGCAAGTGTTCACCTGTGGTTTAAGAGAAAAAAGCCTAAGCCAAGCCCACCAACTTAGCGCTTAATTCCCACATCCGTTCAGCCTTATCATCATCGCTGGCTTCATTGGAAACCTCTTGCAGAAAAGACTTACCGTTTTTCTTTTGTCTATTTCCCCAACTCCAGTAAGCACCAGATTGATTATATTGAGGATCGCTGACAACTTCCGCCACGCGATCGCCTGATTCTTCTTCAGTCACAAAGCCCCCAGTAATATACCTTTGGAAAAGAGGGAAAATCTTCTGAAACAAAGGATAGTGATTTCTAAAGAGGGCAGTTGTCGCCACACAACCAGGATAAAGAGAGCTAAAAGTGATACCGTGTGACTCATGATAGCGCCGATGTAGCTCCCTCATAGTCAACACATTACACACCTTACTATCCTTATAAGCCTTGACTGGTTCAAACTTTTTACCATCAATCATGGTAATCGGTTCTTTAAAACCTGCGGCAAAACCCTGTAAATCGCCCAAATCTGGACGGGGGGGAATCTTTCCTCCCAACTCCTTGGGATTGTGTGTCACAGTTCCCAAAATTACTAACCTTGGCTCAGAAGAAGGTGAATTTTTCAAATCTTCCAAAAGCAGATTACACAGCAGGAAATGACCCAGGTGATTTGTCGCCACACTTAATTCATATCCTTCAGGGCTTCGCAACGGTTCCTTAATTAAAGGCATATAAATTGCCGCATTGCACACCAAAGCATCCAAGGACTTACCCGTTTCTCTAAAATCCTTGACAAATTTCCGTACACTCTCCAATGAGCCTAAGTCAATATGTATGACTGTGTAGCTATCCGGCTCCATCCCCAAAGATTTCGCAGCATTTTCTGCCTTGGATAAATCCCGACAAGCCATCACTACGTGCCACCCCTTTTGGGAAAGCGCTCTCGCGGCTTGCAAACCTACCCCAGAGGAAGCGCCGGTGATTACGACTGTTGACTTCTGATCTTGTGCCATTTTATTAAAATTGCATGAATCGTCTTGTGACATACCTGATGGTCTTATGATCTCATACCACAGAGCCATCAAGTTTTAACTTTTGAAAAGAGTTAGGGAAGTGGGTAGTAGTTAGTTAATACAGACTCCCTAATGCTGAAGAATCCTCATCTTTAAGGACAAAACAAGGTTTCCCGTGTATCTCTTCCGGTAACAGGATTAGTACCCTTAGCCATTTGACACAATTTTTTTTCCTCATCCTGACGCAGCAGAATATCAGTAAAATCTGCGCCATCAATAATTGCACCATCAAAGCGAGCGTTAGAAGCAAACGCACCTTCTAAAACCGCATTGGTTAAATTAGCTTTAATCAGGCGGGCTGAATCTAGAGTAGCGAATGAGAGATCAGCACTTTCCAAATTAGCCGATTCTAAATTAGCGGCAAAAAAGCTAACACCCCGCAGATTAGCATGGTTAAAGTTACTCTGACGGAGATTAGCTTTAGTAAAACTAGAGTCTGTTAAATCACGCCCAGAAAAATCAGCTTCTATCAAAATCTCTTTGTTATATTCCAGGGCTAAAGCGGTGGCCGCATACCCTACAATTGTTGTAATGCCAAGTATTACCCCAAAGAATACACTCAGTATACTGGCTGCAATTCGATTACTTAATCTACTATTCATCATATTTTTAACCAATGGCGAACCCTCCTTCCTCTCATTATCCCGATATTGGTGAATTAGGAGAAGACCTCGTAGCACAATGGTTACATTCTCAAGGTTGGAAAATTTTGCATCGTCGCTTTTACAGTCCTTGGGGAGAAATCGACATTATCGCTCAGTTTCCAGAACAGCATCTGTTGGTGAACTCATTACCCCAAGTAGCATTTGTAGAAGTGAAAACCCGTAGTCAAGGAAATTGGGATGCAGGGGGTAAAGGTGCTATTACACGACAAAAACAAGTCAAAATTGGGCGGACAGCGAGAATGTTTTTAGCGCAGTATCCTGAAAAGGCTGACTATCTATGTCGCTTTGATGTTGCTATTGTCTACTGTAAGCAAAGATTAAAACAGCACCCTGCATTGAAATGTACTCCGGAACCTTTAGCTACTTTATCCGCAGATGAATATCAATTTTATCTACAAGAATACTTACCAGCAGCTTTTGACTCTTGTATTGATGAATAATAGAAGCGCATTGAGGAAAATTAAGCCAGTGTTTCTGGACAATAACCTAGCCCCCGCACGAACTGTTGGCGGAAAGCTTCAATTTCTTCTCTCTGTGGATTACCGTGTGAAACGATGGCTACTTGGTAGCGGCGCATTACGTCTACTGGTAATTGTCCTGCTTGTAAACTCCACAGTGCCATTTGCACCCGCATTGGTGGCTCGTAGCTAATTCCTAATTCGTTGAGAAAAGCCCGAAAATCCCCATATTCTTGGGGTGAAATTTCTTCTTGAAATTTGATTCTCACAACCCAACCATCAATTTGATGAATTACGGTGACGAAAGAAACGGGCATCTGAGGTCTGGCGTGCAGATGTTGTACAATTCTCAGAGTTAAACTGGCATTTGCCAGGTAATATAAATATTCCATAGTTGCTGCTTTGGATTAAGGCCCATCCTACATTTCTATTTTCGCTAATAGATTGTTATTCCCGGTAGGGTAGAAGCCCCCGTTTTTGTATGGGGAGGTTTACCCAATTTTGCTGCTAATTGATATTGAAGTTGTATCTTATCGGGAATATACAGTCAGAAATGGTAGATGTACTCAGACTAAATCACAATCCCATTGAATATAACATGACGCGATCGTACATTTTATCTGGCAAAATCTTCTTGAGGAAGACGGCAATTTTAGCGTCTTGTCCCACAAGATAACGTGTTTTGGGCTGCTTTGCGGTCAGGGCTTGCAAAACTATTTTTGCGACTGATTCTGAAGAAATTCCCTGTGATGCTATTTTCTCTACTTTTTTACGTACAGCAGTCATGGCTTCACCGTAAAGTTGTTCTGCTGATTCTGGGAGATTTTTCCTAGCTGTATCTACTTGACTAAAGGATTTTTCCCAAATTGGTGTGGCGATGGTACCTGGTTCTATAATACTAACTGAAATTCCCCAAGGTCGTAACTCCATACGCATGACATCGGTAAGTGCTTCTAGGGCAAATTTAGAAGCATTATAAGCTCCCAAAAATGGTGCAGCACTTCTACCGCTAATGGAACCCATATTCACAATTCGCCCTTTACCTTGGCGTAATAACCCCAGAAATTCTTGTGTCACCGCTAGTTGTCCAGTGACATTAATATTCATCTGCTGTTGAAATTCGGCAATGGGTAGTAATTCTAATGGGCTGGGAACAGCAACACCAGCGTTATTGACTAAACCTAAAATTCCACTATCACCTACTGTTTTTGTGACAATTGCAGCTGCACTTTGAATTGATTCAATATCAGTGACATCTAAAAAAATCGGTCTGAGTTTTGGTGATGCTTTTTTTTGTAATTTTTGAGCATCTTCATCTTTACGAACACCAGCAAATACAAAATATCCCAATTCATCTAAAAGCAAAGCAGAAGCTGCACCAATTCCGGTGGATGCTCCTGTGATCACAACGGTATTTTTATTTCCTGGAAGCATGAATTTCCTCAGCACTATTAATCTTACAGAGTTGATCTCAAAATTCAGAAAATGTGAGCATTTAAAGTTTTTCTATCTCAGTCTGTGCAACTGAAATATTCATTTCCTGCTCATAATTTCAGGATTCTATAAAGACTTTAACTATAAATTCACTAGCCAATCAGAAATGTAGCCCAGCTATCTTTTAGGAAAATATTAAATTATTTTTGCCATCTCATATAGCAACGGACATATTGCTTAAGACATCATAATTGTGGTTTTAAGGGAACAGGGAACAGGAAATGTCCTAACTACCAATTTTATATAAAGACGCATAGAAAGAACCCCTCCCGCAAGCGAGGAGGGAACCGGATTTTTGTAGTTTAGGGGGGTAAAAGTCTTTCGGTGTCTAACTTTTATGATCAGTTTATGTTCTAACGTGTATGCGTAAGTCCTAATCTAAATGAAATTTTTCAGATGTTGCACCAATTGCTCTGCTTGCATTACTCCCTCAATCCGCTCTACTGGCTGACCTTGTTTAAATAATACCAGGGTTGGTAAAGCATTAATTTCATACTGAGTTGCTAGTGCGGTGTACTTTTCTGTGTCAATTTTTACAATACGTAACCTATCTTGTAATTGGGCGTTTACTTGCTCTAAAATTGGCACCATCATTTGACAAGGACCACACCAGTCAGCATAAAAATCTACTAAAACAGGTACGTCAGCAGCTGATAACATTTCTTCAAAACTGTTGAATTGTTTTTTTGTAGCCATGTAACACACACCAAATTTTTATTGATTTCTTTCAATGGTAATGTGTACGTGAAATAATCGGCATATCATAATTTTGTTTTTATTGTTGCTCAATTCTGCACTATTCCTCAAGGCATAGATGTGTGATGCGGGAAAAATATAAATCTCAAATACTTCAAATGTAGGTACAAATCACCATAAGATAATTAGCGCGGTTATTTAAAAAGCTGAGGATTAATTGATGGAATTTTTGCCAGAAAACTTACAAAACCTACGGGAAAAAGTAGCTGTTGTTACAGGTGCTTCACGGGGAATCGGCAGGGCGATCGCCTTAGAACTAGCCACTCAAGGAGCTACTGTAGTAGTTAATTATGCTAATTCTGGCGGTGCTGCTGACACTGTGGTTGCAGAAATTAATGGAGGAGGGGGACAGGCGATCGCATTACAAGCAGATGTATCCAAAGCCGAGCAAGTAGATACACTGATTAACACCGTCATGGACAAATTTAAGCGGATTGATATCTTCGTCAATAACGCCGGAATTACCCGCGACACCCTACTTTTACGCATGAAGCCAGAAGATTGGCAAGCCGTAATTGACCTAAACTTAACTGGTGTATTCTTATGCACACATGCTGCCAGTAAAATCATGCTCAAACAACGTTCTGGAAGGATTATTAATATTGCTTCCGTTGCTGGACAAATGGGAAATCCTGGTCAAGCTAACTACAGCGCCGCCAAAGCCGGAGTCATTGGTTTTACTAAAACCGTCGCCAAAGAACTAGCTTCGCGTGGAATCACAGTTAACGCCGTCGCCCCTGGTTTCATCGCCACAGACATGACTAGCAGCCTCAGCAACACGGAAGATATTTTGAAATATATCCCCCTCGGTCGCTACGGTCAACCAGAAGAAATAGCCGGTATGGTGCGCTTCCTGGCCGCCGATCCCGCCGCCGCTTATATTACCGGACAAGTCTTTAACGTTGATGGTGGCATGGTTATGGCTTAATCAGTATAGCTGGGGAGTGGGGAGTGGGGAGTAGGGAGTGGGGTCAAAGCCTTTCGGTGTTTAACTTTTATGATTCAGTTTATGTCCTAACGTCCTTGGCGGTTGCTATATCAAAATTTTACTGTGACGAATTTAGCCCACGCAGGTGGGCTTTGTTTGTGTAGCCGCGAATAAATTCGCCCAATGATTTTGGACTAAATTTTAACCACAAAAATTAGTAGGGGAGCAAAAAATTTTCCCCTACTATCTGGTTTATTTAAGTGAAATTACTGTTAATTTCAGTATTTAAACAGACATAAAGTAACTCAAGAGCGTTGACTAGTTTTGTGCCAGACAGTTAAGCCCAAAAGGGCAATAATACTCAAGCCAGTAGCAGCAATCACGACTAAAGTCATGCCTTGTATTCTCATAGCCAGTAAGTTAAAGACTAAAGCAATAGCCCACAAGGTGAATGCCGCATGAGTTTGGGAGAATCCCCAGGCCAACAAGCGGTGGTGTAGATGATCTTTACCGGGCGTACTGAGAGGGTTTTTTCCTGCCAATAACCTCCGGATAAATACTTGTGTAGTATCTACTACTGGCAACAAGACAAATAGAACTGTTGGCCCCAGGGCAAAAATTGTATTTTCTTGCAAGTTACCTAAAATACTAGTGGCAGCCAGCACATAACCAAAAAAGTATGCACCTGCATCACCCATAATAATTTTTGAGGGGTGGAAGTTATGCCGTAAGAAGCCTAGCGCGCCACCCCCTAAAGCTGCTAGCACTAAAATAGCCGCAGCCCGGTTGGGAAATTGGGCAGCAACCCCTAATAAACTCATGGCAGTAATAAAACTGACACCTCCCGCTAGTCCATCCATTCCGTCCATCAAGTTGATGGCATTAGTGATACCGACTACCCAAAGTACGGTGAGGGACATGGAAAATATGGGGTCAAGGGGGGTGCTAAAACCCACTTCGATACTGATACCGTTGGCATAGAGTAATAATGCGGTGACAATCTGCGCCCACAAGCGCACAGAAGGAGGTAAACCGAATTGATCATCAATAAAACCAACTAGTACTAGGATGGAACCTCCTAGTAAAATGGTGAGAACTTGAGCTAAGACGTTTTGCAGGGCAATCGGTCGTAATAGGCTAGCTAATACCATTGCGGCAATTACACCGGCATAAATGGCTAAACCCCCGGCATTAGGTAAAGGCTCGCTGTTCAGTCTGCGGGCGTTGGGTTGGTCTGCCCAACCTACCCGCAAGGCAAATTTCCTGACTATGGGAATTAAACGCCATGTCACCAGCCAAGCCAAAATAAATGTAAATACTACTGCCAACCAGCCGGAGCCGCGAGGGTCGGCAATGCCGAGGGAATCAAGAAAATTGTATAAATTCATCCCCCAATTCCAGCATTACTGCCAGTGTCCTAAGATAATCATCAACTGTAATATTAATCAATTTTTTTATTTTCAATTATAATCTGAGGTGCTTTGGTTATTAGCAGTCTGGTCTTGAGAGTGCTAAATTGTCTAATGGAACCGCTAGAGAGATAAAACATGACAAAAATTATTTCCTTTAATGAAGAGTCACGGCGATCGCTGGAAAGAGGTGTTAACGCTATAGCCGATGCAGTGAAAATCACCTTGGGGCCAAGAGGTCGTAACGTCCTTTTAGAAGCAAAATATGGCGCACCCCAAATCGTCAATGATGGGATCACCGTTGCGAAAGAAGTTGAATTAGAAGACCCTTTAGAAAATACCGGTGCGAGATTAATTCAGGAAGTGGCATCCAAAACCAAGGATATCGCAGGTGATGGTACAACCACTGCCACAGTTTTAGCACAGGCTTTGATTAAAGAAGGTTTAAAGAATGTTGCAGCTGGTACTAACCCTATCAGCTTAAAGCGTGGTATTGATAAAACCATTGAAGCTCTGGTAAAAGAAATTGCCAGCGCCGCCAAGCCAGTAGAAGGTAGTGCGATCGCTCAAGTAGCGACTGTTTCCGCCGGTAATGATGAACAAGTCGGCGCGATGATCGCCGAAGCTATGGAAAAAGTCACCAAAGATGGTGTGATCACTGTCGAAGAATCTAAATCCCTAACTACAGAATTGGAAGTAGTGGAAGGGATGCAGATTGACAGGGGTTATATTTCTCCTTACTTCATCACCAACACTGACAGACAAATCGTAGAATTTGAAAATGCGCGCATCCTGATTACCGATAAAAAAATCAGTAATATCCAGGATTTAGTGCCAGTTTTAGAAAAAGTTGCCCGTCTGGGTCAACCTTTGCTGATTATTGCTGAAGATGTAGACGGTGACGCTTTAGCAACTTTGGTAGTTAACAAAGCACGGGGTGTGCTAAATGTGGCAGCTATTAAAGCACCAGGATTTGGCGATCGCCGCAAAGCCTTATTACAAGACATTGCCATTCTTACCGATGGACAAATGATTTCTGAAGAAATCGGTTTAAGCCTAGACACCGCCACTTTAGAAATGCTGGGAACAGCCCGCAAAATTACCATTGACAAAGAAAGCACCACAATTGTTGCGGCTGGAGAAACCAAACCAGAAGTACAAACCCGCATTGCTCAAATTCGTCAGCAATTAGCAGAAACTGATTCTGAGTACGATCAAGAAAAACTCCAAGAACGCATTGCCAAACTAGCAGGCGGTGTCGCGGTGATAAAAGTGGGTGCGGCTACAGAAACCGAACTCAAAGACCGCAAACTGCGGATTGAAGACGCGCTGAACGCCACTAAAGCTGCTGTAGAAGAAGGTATCGTCCCCGGTGGTGGTACAACCTTGATTAACTTGATTACGAAAATAGACGCAATCAAACAAAGCTTCAGCGAAGAAGAAAAAATTGGTGCAGATATTGTCAAACGAGCCTTAGAAGCTCCCTTACGTCAAATAGCAGATAATGCTGGTGATGAAGGTTCTGTAATTGTTTCCAAGGTCAAAGAAAGCGCTTTCAATATCGGTTACAACGCCGCTACTGGAAAATTTGAAGATTTAATTGCTGCTGGGATCATTGATCCTGCTAAAGTAGTACGTTCCGCTTTGCAAAATGCCGGTTCTATTGCTGGTATGGTGATTACTACCGAAGCCATTGTCGTAGAAAAACCAGAGAAGAAAGCCGCAGCAGCGCCTGACATGGGCGGTATGGGCGGTATGGGCGGCATGGGTGGCATGGGCGGTATGGGTGGTATGGGTGGTATGGGTATGTTCTAATCCCTATTGCTTCATGTAAATATTTGGTTAGCAGTTTGTCTTTTTACGGCAAACTGTTTTTTTATACCCCTGCTAATTGAAGGATAATGAAGTGATATGATCAGCCGTGGCATATTGGTGTGATTTTTAACAAAATTTGATGCTATTCAAATTGGTAAAATTTATGCCAAAAGGTTAAATGAATACAGATGCTTTTCTAGCATGAAGAAGCAAAAGTCCAAAAACGCCATTTTTTAACCATTGACTAATGACAATTGACTATTAAATAAAACTGTATGGTAAGAAAACTTCGTCCGATAAAAGCAGTGAGGAAATTCTACAAAAAGGAATTTTATCACCAACCCGGCACTATACCAGGAACTATCATAATTGATGAAAATGCCGAACATACCACAATTATTTTATTTGACTATAACCAAAATAACTTCATTCGCAAACAAATACAAATCCCTGAAGAATGTACCGCTTATCTGGATCAAGAATCCGTTTCTTGGGTAGATGTACAAGGATTAGGCAACCCAGACATATTACAACGATTGGGTAAGGTTTTTGATTTACATCCTCTAGTTTTAGAAGATGTAGTCAATATGGCAGAACGTCCCAAAATCGAAGATTATGAAGACCAATTACTCATAATTTCCCAGATGGTAGTGCCAATGTCACAAAACTGTGGCTTTTATAGTGAGCAAGTAAGTTTTGTATTAGGGAAACATTATCTCCTCACAGTGCAGGAAGAACCAGAACATGATTGCTTTGAAAGCGTCAGGGTACGAATTGATAAAAGTAAAGGAATTATTCGCAAACAGGGGGCTGATTATTTAGCTTATGCCTTATTAGATGCAATTATTGATGGCTTTTTCCCAGTTCTAGAACTGTACGGGGAGCGATTGGAAGAATTAGAGGAGGAAGTAATATTCAACCCGACGCGAAAAACCCTACAACAAATTTATCAAATTAGGCGAGAACTTCTGCAACTACGTCGTGCTATCTGGCCTCAGAGAAATGCAATTAGTTCTTTAATTCGAGATGGTAGCGAACTCATAGGAGCAGAAGTGCAAATTTATCTGCGAGATTGTTATGACCATGCAGTACAAGTCATGGACATGGTGGAAAATTATCGGGAATTGGCATCGGGATTGATGGATGTTTATTTGTCGGCAGTAAGTAATAAAATGAATGAAATTATGAAGTTGCTTACGGTAATTTCTTCTATTTTTATTCCATTAACTTTTGTGGCAGGAATATATGGGATGAATTTCAACACTGAAACATCTCCATATAATATGCCTGAACTTAATTGGTATTGGGGCTACCCAATTTGTTTGGCAGTGATGGCAGCGATCGCCTTGGGGTTACTATTCTTTTTCTGGCGACGAGGCTGGCTGAAAAATTCCTCAGCAATTAAGCATAATTGAACAGAGCTAATGAGTTCAATACATAAAATTATTTCAGGGAGTTAATATTCTGAGTTATGAGTAATGGCGACCAAAATTTAGTCGTTTTGACAATTTATATTATTGGCGTTTCTTACGTCTTTAACCGGATGATCGAGTCTATAGATGATCGAATTAAATTTGAATTAAATGCAGCAGTAGTTAATGAGCAACTCAAAGAACAAAATCTGCTAGATAAAATCGGTATTTCTGTTAAATTCCAATCTTTCTATCCCATAGATGACCTGAAAGATTTATCTCTGAGTATTGAGAATAAATCTGAAAATATTGCCATATATGTTGACTGGGATAATAGCTCTATAGTTGTGGAACATACCAAGCAATCCCGGCGAGTGATTCGCAAATCACCAGACTTAACCCGCGATTTAGCTGTTCCCCAAAGTCCTAGTCTGATTACGCCGCAAAAAACTCTTTCCGAAACAGTAACAGCAGAAGATGTGTTTGAACGTGATCCAGTATCTGGAACTTACTCTGCTAAAAAACCCCTAGTTAATATCACTTCACTCAGCAAAGGTGGTCCACCACAAAAAAAGTTATATAACGATTTTATGAATGAAAAAACAGAGTTGGAATTTTCACTACAGTTAGTCCTGCGGATATCTGAAGTCCGTGTGGGTTTAGCTCCCGGTGTGAATGTCCCACTTATGTGCATCATCAACTGTCCCTTCACAATTAAAAAATTACACTGGACTTATGCTTTGCCTTGGAAGAAAAAGAAATAATCATAACCGGACATATCACACCATCCCAGATTACACTGGAATGAGGGAGGGAGTAGGCGCAGGCGGTTGCAGATCAGTCAGACTGACTGGTTTGAGGAAAGTCCGGACTCCCGAAAGACCAGACTTGCTGGATAACGCCCAGTGCGAGCGATCGTGAGGATAGTGCCACAGAAAGATACCGCCAAGAATTAGGGAGTAGGGAGTAGGGAGTAGGGAAAGAATTTTCCCAATACCCAATACCCAATACCCAATACTTGGTAAGGGTGCAAAGGTGCGGTAAGAGCGCACCAGCACAACCGAGAGGTTGTGGCTCGGTAAACCCCGGTTGGGAGCAAGGCCAAAGGAGACTATGGTTGGTCTTTTACCAGTTTCCGTTAGTAGAGCCGCTAGAGGCGTTTGGTAACAAACGTCCCAGATAGATAACTGCCCTCAAAGGTGTTTTTTAACACTGGAGAGAACAGAACCCGGCTTATGTCCGACTCTCTCCCCTATTTTTATTTTCGGTATTGAATCAAATACTATTCCCCAATTCCCAGTCCCCAGTCCCCAGTTCCCAGTCCCCCGTCCCCAGTCCCCAGTCCCCAATCCCCAGTCCCCAGTCCCCCGTCCCCAATCCCCAGTCCCCAGTCCTCAGTCCCCAGTCCCCCGTCCCCAGTCCCCAGTCCCCTTGATGACACTTGTTTATCCACGCCGTCAGCGACAGCTCGAAAGTTTAATCAGAAGATTAGGTTTACCACCAGGTTTACCAATTAAGTGGGATCTGTTGGATTTGGCTCTGACTCATCCTACTGTTTCGGAATCGGCAAATTATGAACAGTTGGAGTTTGTCGGTGATGGGGTGGTGCGATTAGCGGCGGCGGTGGTGTTATGGGAAACATATCCTGATTGTCCTGTGGGGGATTTTGCGGCAATTCGTTCAGTGTTGGTGAGCGATCGCATCCTGGCGCAACTGGCGAGGGAATATGGGTTTCAACTATACTTACTTGTGGCTGGTAGTGCTACGAGTGATAAAATTGGTCAGGAATCACGGTTAGCGGATGCTTTTGAGGCTGTTTTGGGTGCGCTGTACCTCAGCACTAATAATCTGGAATTAATTCGTCCTTGGCTAGATTTTCACTTGAAAAAGTTAGCAACGGAAATTCGCCGCGATCCTGCTAGACTTAACTACAAGGCAGCATTGCAAGAATGGACACAGGCAGAATTTAAAGTTTTACCTGACTATCGGGTCACGGAGATTAATCAAATTAACCAAAATCAAGAGCGTTTTGCTGCTGAAGTTTGGCTACATGATCAAAAACTCGGTGAAGGTAAAGGACGCTCTATTAAAGCTGCTGAACAAGCTGCGGCTAAGATGGCTTACTTGGCAATTTCTAGCCAGAATAATCCGGAAACCTAAGATATTGATAGCGGGAACTCTTCCATTTTGTTGTATTGTCTGTTTGTATCCTCAACCACTTGCAGGTGGTGATAATTACATGAAAATTGCTGTTATTGGTGTGGGACGTTGGGGTGTACATTTACTGCGAAATTTTTTAGCACATCCCCAAGTGAGTGTAGTGGCGGTAATAGACCCCCAACCAGAAAGATTAGCAGTAGTAAAGCAGCAGTTTAACTTAGATGATAATGTATTATTAAGTACCGAATATTCAGATTTACAGCAAGTGCCTGGGCTGACAGCAGTAGCGATCGCCACTCCAGCCACCACCCACTATACTTTAATTAAAGACTGCCTAAAATGGGGCTATCATGTTTTAGCAGAAAAACCCTTAACTCTCGATTCAGTAGAATGTCTGGAACTGTGCCAATTGGCAGAAAAACAGGATTTAATCCTGATGGTGGATCATACTTATTTATTTCACCCAGCAGTTGAACAGGGTAAAAATGTAGTTCAAGCTGGGACATTAGGTGATTTACGCTATGGCTACGCCGCACGCACCCACTTAGGGCCAGTTCGTCAAGATGTCGATGCTTTGTGGGATTTAGCGATTCATGATCTTGCCATTTTTAACAACTGGCTGGGTCAAAGCCCAGTGCAAGTACAGGCTACGGGGACAGTGTGGTTGCAAGAGAATCAGCAATTTAATCAGTCTCTATCAGGATTAGCCGATTTGGTCTGGGTAACAATGACCTACCCCGATGGATTTCAGGTATATATTCATCTGTGCTGGGGAAATCCTGATAAACAGAGAAGATTGGCGGTTGTGGGTAGCCGTGGTTGTTTGATTTTTGATGAAATGTCCACTACATCACCCTTAACTTTGTTACATGGTGAATTTGAACGTCAGGGAAATCAGTTTTTACCTGTAAATCAAAAAGCAGAGGTGCTGGAATTTCCTACAGGTGAACCATTGCAACGAGTTTGCGATCGCTTTATTGTCAGTGTAATTCAAAACACAACCCCAGAGATTTCATCAGGTTGGGTCGGCACAGAATTAGTAGAGATTCTTTCGGCTATCACAGCATCTTTAAACCAAGGGGGACAACCTGTAGCTGTGAAAATCCAGTCCGCTTAAGAAAGTTATTCTCTGGACTCTTGAGAAATTTCCTTGTCTTCAGACCGGGGAGATTTAACTAATTGCAAGACAGCATAAGATAGTTCGCAACTTTCCGAATCTAAACCTGGTTTTCCAGATCCATTCATCTCATGAGACTCTGGCACAATTTCCTGTCCATGAATCGGATATGATTTCATCTGCTTCACCACTACTGTATCTACAGTGGTTAACAGGGATGGATCAATTAGGGGTAATGTAATTTTTACCGTTGTCCCTTGATTTATCCCGGCACTTTCCAATGTAATAGAACCTCCCATCAGTTCAATTAAATTCCGGGAAATTGCTAGACCTAATCCCGTACCTTGCACCTTGCGGCTTGAGCCACCATCTAACATCACAAAGGGGCGAAATAGTTTGTGCTGCTGGGCGGGTTCTATACCTAAACCTGTATCTGTGACGCTAACAATTACCTGATATGGCTGACCAATATCCTGAGAAATGATTGTGGAAATTTTAATACTTCCCTGGTCAGTAAACTTAGTCGCATTACCAATCACATTAATCAGGACTTGCTTTAACTTGGCTGGGTCTGCTTTGACGGGAATTAAGTCAGTACCTAAATCAGTTTTTAACTGCAAACCTTTTTGCTGCACATTGACTGATTGTAAATTAATTACTTCCAGCAGAATTTGACGAAAATCAATGGGTACTGACACTACTGAGAGCTTACCAGCTTCAATTTTGGAAATATCCAGTAACTCATTAATAATACCCAGCAAATGAATAGCTGTGTCATCGGCACGTTTCAGAAACTCTATTTCTTCTTCTCGGTTATCGCACAAGCCATCGTGAACTACTCGCACACAGTTAATAATCACATTCAGAGGATTTCTTAACTCATGGGAAGTAGTAGCCAGAAACTGAGTTTTAATCTGGTTGGCATTTTTTGCTTCTTTCCAAGCCATTTCTAATTCTTCCGCCCAGGCTTTGAGTCTCTCAACCATTTGGTCTATGGCTAGGGCTAGTTGGTTAAACTCCCGGATTTTGAAGTTCCGTGGGACTGGCTGGGCGGCGTGGTGACTGTGAAGATTGAGGGCATAATCTCGTAATTCTTCCAGAGGGTTGGCGAGGTAGGGAGCTAGATATAACAATGCTAATAAACTCGCACCAGTCAAACCCACTGTTAAAACAATCAATAGTAGTTTGAGTTCTTCTAAACCCAGTAAAGCATTATCTACAGTGGTGACAGCTAAGATTATCCATTTTTGCCCCGGCTCTGTGGTGATGGGATTATCAATAGCTGTGTAACCGACAATTAATTCTTTACCTCGTTGAGAAGGCAAATTTATGGAGTTAGTTTCTCCGGCTATGGCATTTTTAACAATATATTCTAGTTCAGCAGCATCTGGGTGTTGTTTAATATTACTGCCCACTAGTTCTGCTGATGGGTGTGCTAAAACCATGCCATTTTCACCAATTACTAGGGTAGCCCCTGTTAATGATCCTGGCTGATGTTTGGTTTGGGTATAGGCTGCTGATTGAATACTTAAGACATATTGGGCGCTCCCAGTGGTTCTGTCAACTGGGGTGGATACCATTAATCTCAGTTGATCTTGGGGATTTTTTTGACCCGTGGTTCCTGGCTTGGGGGGGAAGATTTGCTCCATGACAATTTTTTCTCCTTGCTCAGGGAAAGATAATGTCGATGGGTTAATCTGTTGGTTTCCACAGGTGCTAGCAAAAATTTTACCGCTTGGTAAATGAGTTAATTGTAAGCACTCAACCTGAGTTGGTGATTTTTTGGTTAAGTAGGTGAGATATTCTTGTACTTCTTCAGAGGAGCCAGATTGAATTGTGTTGGTTTGACTTACAATTAGCAGGTGAGTTTGCAGGGTAGTGATCGCCTGGGCGATTCTTTCACCTTTGAAGGTAGCGCTTTCTGTAAGATTTTGACGGGCAGTTTTCAACAGGCTGGATCTAGCTTTATTTAATGCCACAATTTCCCCCAACAATAAAGCTGGGACAAATAAAAGCAAAATTCTTGTTACTAAAATACGTCTGAAGGATGATTGACGAGGTTTAGCCATCGAGTATCTCACTTCGCATCTGTAAACCACAAAACGGATGATGTGCAATTAGAACAGCTCAAAGAGATATTCTGCTAAATATAATTTTCTTGTCAACTCCCAAGAAGGGGAAATTTTTCACCTCTGAACAGACACGGAGTATAGCAAAAATCATACAGGGTAGATGTGAAAATAAATGGTGTTGCATATAGCGATAGAGACACTGTTAAAACTAGCTGGGGAGTAAATACTTTTTTACAGTAGTTTTCATGTATTTAGACCACAAGCTGATAGCTGTATTTCTTTCTTCCTTTGCGCCTTTGCGTGAGATTTTAAACTGTGGTTCATTTACCTGAAAATCGCTGCAAATCAATTTATTTACAAATAAATTATCAAAACTATCAAACCAACCCTATCATGCTCAATCGTCCTTATACTACAGTTGTTTTGGCAATGAGTGCAGACGGTAAAATAGCAGATTTTAGGCGATCGCCTGCTAGATTTGGCTCCGGGTCTGATCAAGCACACCTAGAAGCCCAAATTGCTGCCTCTGATGCCGTGCTAATAGGTGCTGGTACTCTTCGCGCCTATGGTACAACATTGACGGTATCACAAACAATTTTGCTGCAAAATCGCATCAATCAAGGTCAGCCCAGTCAGCCTCTTCATATAGTCATTACAAACTCTGGGGAACTAAATCCGGAGATTAGGTTTTTTCAGCAGCACATTGAACGCTGGTTACTAACAACAACAATGGGGGCAAATTCTTGGCAAAGACAACAAGATAAACCTGACTTTAGGGGGTTGACAACTGCACAGGACTGTCCGCCAAAATTTGCGGAGATTATGGTTTTTGACACATTAACGGGCAAAGTTGATATTTCTGCTGCTTTACAACACCTGGCATCTTTAGATATAACACGCTTGGCTGTATTAGGAGGAGGTGAACTAGTCGCTTCCATGCTGGAATTAGATTTAATTGATGAACTCTGGTTAACTGTTTGTCCCTTGATTTTAGGGGGCGCATCTGCACCAACACCAGTAGGAGGAGTGGGCTTTTTATCTCCATTCGCTCCCAAATTAGAACTTCTGAAAGTGCATCAAGTTGAACAGGAAGTATTTCTGCACTATCGGGTGCAACGTTTATAGGGTCAAGAACATGGTAAAAACACTAGCCAAGAGTATTAATGATGCTTCTTGGGGACTTTTCCGCCATTGGTTAGAATATTTTGCCGTCAAATTCAACACTAAAGCTGTTGATAACACGCCCTAGAATGACATCTCAAAAATGTAGTGATTGTGGTGCAATAGTTCAAAAATCCCTTTCAACTCGTACCCATAGATGTAGTTGTGGCTGTGAACTTCAAAGGGATGTCAACGCTGCAATAATTATTCTTAGGAATTACGCAAAAATTGCTGAAAAGCTTAATTTATCAAACCGCCAAGTCGCCCGCGCGCAGCGATGCCCGTAAGGGCTGTAGAACGCCCAGAACTCGTGGAGTGTGCCTAAGTCCTAATTCTGAATCTTGCAAAAGCTAGGGATGGGCAATCCCAAAGTAACGCTACAGGACTAGTAACCTCTACTCTGCTTGGGGAACCCCTGGTAGAGCAAGTAACTAGGATGAATGTAGAATCCCCGATTTAGGCGGGGAGTGTCAATTAGCTAACTGTGACGACAGCTTTTCTCGCTTTTAATGCCATCTTCTTTCTAGCTTTTCTCATTAGTGCTAGAGCGAATAGGGAGCCTACTGTCGGTATTGTTGCACCACCGGGAATGTCAAATGGGACGGGAGTAGCATTGGAAAATTCAAAACTTGCGGTAAAAGTTCCCGGTGTGTTATTAAATCCGGGTATGCCAATTGTAATGGTGTCATCAATGAGAGATGCAGTCACACCTGCATTTAAAAATGTGTCAGCTATCTTGTTAATGGATAAACCTGTAAACGCACTGCTGACAAAAATTTGCTGATATGAGATAGAGTTACCATTAGTGATATTTTGAATCGTTAGTCCTATGGTTGTAAAATCAGCAGTGTTTGTATTACTAGAGTCAACAAAACCAAACTCTGTAGCTGTTTCTGAGAGAGGCACTGTAGCACTGTTGTTCTGATCTGAGGCATTTAGATATCCTTGTCCTGTGGGAACGAATCCATTGGTGGGACTGTAAAAATTTGTTGAATTACCACCAAATAGAAGGGAACCAGTGATAGGTGTCCCAACCATCACCATCAATGCTTGCACTGGAGATGCACTACTAGCTAAGATACCAACAGCAGCACTACCAACAACTAATGGCCAAAAACGAGATAGTTTCATGAGTTTTTACTCCTGAGTGGAAAATAACAGTTCAATAATCTGTTGTTAATAGGATTTACGCAAGAACTCTTTGAAATCCTCTTAACTTCTCCCCTTGGGAGAAGAGAAGGCTTTACGTGTCTTTTGTGGTATGCGCTACGCGTTAGCGGAGCTTTCGCTTTAGCGATACGTTTTTTGATAATTTTGCGTAAGTCCTGGTTAAAATTATTGTATTCCTGAAGAGGGTGTTTGAAAAGTCAGCCGAGGGGTAAAAAAGCTCTCTAAATATAAACTGTGAATACTGAAAACAAAGCACGGAGAGAAGAAGATGAGTAAAGCTTACCCCAGCAACCTGACCCGCGATCAATATGAATTTCTCAGTGATATGATTCCCGAACCAAAATCCGGTGGTCGCAAGCGTGAAGTCGATATGTGGGAACAATGGGATATTCTATATTCTGTGTGAAGGAGTTCGATTTTTTTGGGTTTAATCCCAATTAAATAGGACTTACGCAAATATCGCTCAAACTCTCATTTCTCTGTGTCCTCTGCGTCTCTGTGGTATGCGCTACGCGCACGCTGCGCGTTAGCGGAGCTTTCGCTTTAGCGATACGTTATTCCCTAACTCATCCCCAAATCGTGGAAAAAATTAAGCCTCGCTACTCTAGCCTGTGGATTAACAAAATTGCCGAAGTACCCCAAAATGCTTGGGATGCTTTAGCAATACCAATGAAAACGCCGTTTTTAGAATGGGATTGGCTGAATAATTTAGAAATATCTCAAAGTGCTACGGCTAAAACTGGTTGGCTACCGAATCATTTAACTCTTTGGCGGGATAGAACGCTGATTGCTGTTGCGCCACTCTATCTCAAAGGTCATAGTTATGGCGAATTTGTGTTTGATCACCAATGGGCAGAATTAGCGGAACGGATAGGGGTGAGGTATTATCCCAAATTGCTGGGAATGACTCCATTTACCCCGGCTGAAGGTTATCGGTTTTTAATCGCCCCTGGAGAAGATGAGGAGGAAATTACCGCGCTAATGGTGCATGAGATTGATGCTTTTTGCATGAAGCATGGGATTTCTGGTTGTCATTTTCTCTATGTTGATCCCCAATGGCGAAATGTCCTGGAACGGCAGGGTTTTACACCTTGGTTACATCACAGCTATATTTGGGAAAATGTCGGTTTTAACAGTTTTGATGATTATTTAAAATTATTTAATGCCAATCAGCGCCGCAATATCAAGCGAGAACGGAAGGCGGTAGAAAAAGTAGGTTTAAAATTAGAGGCGGTGACTGGTGATGCAATTCCTCAGTCTTTATTTCCTTTGATGTATGAGTTCTATGCTGATACTTGTGATAAGTTTGGCTGGTGGGGTAGTAAATACCTGACAAAGCAATTTTTTGAACAGCTACACCGCAATTATCGCCATCGAGTTGTGTTTTTCCCGGCTTACCATGAGCAGGATCAGCGTCAGCCTGTGGGTATGTCTTTTTGTCTTTTTAAAGGCGATCGCTTGTATGGACGTTACTGGGGTAGTTTTGAGGAAATAGATTGCTTACATTTTGATGCTTGTTACTATACACCTATTGAGTGGGCGATCGCCCATAATATCCAAAGTTTCGATCCCGGTGCTGGGGGAAGACACAAAAAACGTCGCGGTTTTCCCGCTATGCCTAATCACAGTTTGCACCGCTTTTATAATAGTCGGTTAGCACAAATCCTGCGCCCTTATATTCGGGAAGTCAATGAATTAGAACAGCAGGAAATGGCAGCAATTAATCAGGATTTGCCGTTTGGTAAAGAATAAGCCTCTCCTGAAAAAGCCAGCCAGAGTTGGCTGACTCAACTTTGGCTACTTAGCTGTAGGAGTGGGATTAGCTGTTTGAGTGGCTTGACGCTGCTTTTCTATGACAACAATGTGCTGAACTAATTCGTTGATTTTCTCGGCTTCCTCCACCTTCCCTTGCTGCTTGTATGCTGCTTGGGCGCGTTTCAATAGTCCGTGGGCTTCACGGAGTTCACCTTGATCGTATAAAATAATTCCTAAATTCCGGTGAGCTGTGGCATTTTTAGGTTGCAGTTTGATAACTTCTCGATAAGCGGCGATCGCTTGCTCTGTTTCTCCATTTTCTTGCTGGGCGATCGCTAAGTTGTAATAGGCATTACCATTACTACTATCTAAATCAATTGCTGCTTCATAAGCGGCGATCGCCTGCTGCAATTGTCCTGATTCATACAAAACCAATCCCAAATTATACTGAGTTGCTGAGTTGTTAGAATCAATCTCCACAGATCGGCGATAAGCTGCAATTGCCCCTTCATTTTCTCCTTGTTGGTGGAATGCTAACCCCAAATTATAGTAAACTTCACCCATATTGGGATTAATTCTTAATGCCTGTCTATACTCTTCTATTGCCAAATCTGGGCGATTTTGCATCAGCATAATATTACCTAAATACTTGCGTGCCACTCCCAGCTTTGAATCTCGCTCCAAAGCCAGACGAAAAGCCGATTCTGAACCTTCCAAATCATTGCGGTGATAGCGGGTAACTCCTTGTTGATAAAGAGTAGCGGTTTGCAAATCTGGAGAAACTGATTTTTGTGCCACTACCTGACTTCCTGGTAATTGCACAATTGCCGGTGCAGCTAATACCAAACAGGCAGAAGCAGCACAGAGAAGTTTAAAATATAGTTGCTGTCCATTGATAACTGAGGATAACCACTGGCTAACGGGATGCTGTTTATACATAAATATCAACTCTGTAGTTTTTTATATTTCTACCATTCAGAGTACCCATAACGAGATCAAAAATTGAAATTTCAACGTTAAAAATTGCTAACTGAGGGATTTTCTCGCTTCTGGAAGAATCAGCATTGCATCGCCAAAGGAATAAAAGCGATATTTAGAGGCGATCGCTTCTTGATATATATTGAGCAAACGTGGTCTAGTAATTAAAGCACTGACCAGCATCAGCAAACTAGAGCGGGGGAGGTGAAAATTGGTAATTAAACCATCCACTACCCGCCATTGATAACCAGGATAGATAAATAAGTCTGTTTTTCCGCAAAATGGTTGTAAATTCCCAGATTTAGCGGCTCCTTCTAAGGCGCGCACTGCTGTTGTCCCCACAGCAATAATTCTACCCCCAGCAGCTTTAGTGGCGCGGATTTTTTCCACTGTGGCGGTGGGAACTGAAATCCATTCTTCGTGCATCTGGTGGTTAGTCACATTTTCTATTTCCACCGGGCGGAATGTACCTATACCCACGTGTAATGTAATAAAAGCTTGATTAATACCGCGATCGCGTAACGTTGCTAACAACTCTGGAGTAAAATGTAATCCTGCCGTAGGTGCGGCGATCGCTCCTGGTTGTTGAGCATAAACTGTTTGATATTGTTCATCAGCCGCAGTAGATGCTGTTATGTAAGGTGGTAAAGGAATCTCACCGAATTGATGCAACACTTCTACCAGAGGTTTATCTTCAGGAACATCAAACTGTAATAACCTTCCCCCTGTGGCTTGATCTGTCTCAATCACTGTAGCCTTGAGTGGAAGGGAAGGAGAATCATTTTGACTTCCTAATTCCCTGGGGGGGAAAATAATCTGGCTTCCTGTTTGAAACCGTTTTCCTGGTTTAACTAAAGCTAACCAACAGTTATATTTTCGTTCTTCTAAAAGCAAAATCTCTACTTCTGCACCAGTAGATTTACGACCATACAACCGCGCCGGGATGACTTTTGTATCATTGATAATCAATAAATCATTCGCACGTAATAAATCTGGTAAATCTCGAAAAATATGGTGTAAAGGTGCGGTTCCTTCACCTGTAGCAGATGAATTGACTACTAATAAACGGGAACTATCCCTGGGAAATACGGGATTTTGAGCAATCAGTTCCTGTGGTAACTGGTAATCGTAACCTGTCAACGAGTAATCTAAATTTTGATCTGGTGTTTGAGTAGATGCTATTTGTTTCTCCATGTATAGCTGGGGAGTGGGGAGTGTGGGAGGTGTAGGGAGTAATGGGATAAATTTAAGAGCGCCGGACATTTAAACAGCACCACTCTTTCCGTTTCCAGAGGGTAGCAACAATCCAGCCATTTTTTTCTAGCGCATCAGCCACGGCTGTTGATTGTTCCACTAAAATCCCGCTAAAAATTCCCCAAGTGGTGGGTTTAGAAATGGCACTCATTTCGGGAAGTAACTCAATAATTACATCAGCTAGGATGTTACAAACAATACCATCTACAGGTTGCAAAGCTAGTTGCCTGACCATATCTACACTACCTGCTGCTGGTATCAGAGACTCTGGTCTAATTTCGTTGAGGGCGCGATTACTGAAAGTTGATTGTACTGCTAAGGGATCTGTATCTACTGCATAGACCTTTTCTGCGCCTAAGAGCAAAGCACCTATGGAGAGGATACCAGAACCACAGCCAATATCCGCAATTATTACAGGTTCTTTTTTATAAGTTTTATCGACAAAAGATTTGGGTAATTCAGCTAGACGCATTTCCAGCGATTCTAAACATAATTGAGTTGTGGCATGATTGCCAGTACCAAATGCTACACCAGGATCAAGAAGAATTACTAATCGGTCGGATGTTTCTGGTAAAGGTAGCCAAGCGGGATTAATCAGGAAGCGATCGCCTATTTCTTCAGGTTTCCAGTATTGTTTCCAACTGGTAGACCAATCTTCCTCATCAATTAAATCCCATTTAAGGTGAGGAATAGCAAATCCTGCACATAGAGCATCTTGACGCAACCACAGAGATAACGCCGCCAAATCTAATAACTGCACTTGAAATTTTGGCAGGTAAGCCTTAACTAAACAGGAATTACCTTTGCTCTCACTGGCTGTACCACGGCTACCAAAATCTTCCAGTCGCCAAAAGATAGAATCTTCTAGGGCTGGATCACATGAAATCTGTAGTTCCCACCAAGTGTTGGCCATATTCAGTGCTGTAAGGGGAGCTAAGGGTTAGGGCGTGTTGAGACGCGATGAAACTGGTCTGTATAAAAAAAAATTTTGAGTGCCGAGTCTCAGATCATTTAAGAAGTATAAGTTACTCTTAACATTTTTCTGCACTCAGCACTGGGTACTCAAAATATTGAGGATTTAAAGATTTACTGTGTATGCGTCCCTAATTCCAGGTACTTTAACAATTTCCGCCAAAATACCATCGGGTAAAGGATCATCAATACTCAGAGCCATGACAGCATCCCCACGAACGATTTTTCGCCCTACCTGCATACTGGCGATATTGACATTAAAACTGCCCAGTAAGGAACCGAGTTTACCAATGATTCCTGGCATATCTCGGTGTAAGGTAAACAGCATATATTTACTAGGGGGGACATTAATGGGGAAACCATCAACATCAGTCAGGTGAATTTCTTTGTCACCTAATAAAGCCCCTGTCACAGAATGAGTACCTAAAGTCCCTGTGGCTTCTAGGTGTAGGGAGCCAGCGTAGTCACGAGCTGAAGCATCACGGGTTTCAATTACCCGGATTCCTCGCTCTTTAGCTTCTATAGTGGCATTGACGTAGTTGACCCGTTCCCGCAGGGCTTGGTAAAGTAATCCTTTTAGGGAAGCTACAACTAAAGGTTGACTTTTGTTAGTTGCCAGTTCCCCTTGTAGTCGGACTGTGAGGGATTCTACCCGCCCACCAGCTAGCTGTCCTACTAAGTTACCCAGGGTTTCCGCCAGTTGCATATAAGGCTTGAGTGCTTCGAGGACATCGGGGCCAAATCCGGGAATGTTAACGGCGGAACGTGCGGGGAGTCCTAAGATCACATCACGAATTTGTTCAGCAACATCAATTGCTACATTCACTTGTGCTTCCGTTGTGGAGGCTCCTAAATGGGGGGTGAGAATGACTTCTTTACCCAGCGATCGCAAATCAGATTCACCTAGTGGTTCTGACTCGAACACATCTAAGGCTGCACCTTTGATCTGACCTGCTTTAATTGCTGCTGCTAAAGCTGTTTCGTCAATGATCCCACCACGGGCGCAGTTGATAATTCTGGCTGTGGGTTTCATTTTCGCCAGAGTGGTGGCGTTAATTAAGTGGGTGGTTTCTGGTGTTTTGGGAATGTGCAGAGTGATATAGTCGGCTTGCTGCATCAGCATATCAATTTCCACTAACTGACAGCCCAGTTGTTCGGCACGTTCCGAGGAAATAAAGGGGTCGTAAGCTAGTAGTTTCATCCCCATCGCTTTAGCCACAGTAGCGACATGGGAACCGATTTTACCTAACCCAACAACGCCGAGAGTTTTTTTGTAAACTTCTGCACCTACAAAGCTTTTGCGATCCCACTCACCGCTTTTGACGGAAGCGTTAGCATCGGGGATGTGACGAGATAGAGATAACATCATTGCCAGGGCGTGTTCGGCGGCGGCAATTGTGTTACCTTCAGGAGAATTGACAACTACAATTCCTCGGCGAGTTGCTGCGGGGACATCGACATTATCCACACCCACACCAGCACGACCGATGATTTTTAATTGAGTCCCAGCGTTAATAATTTCTTCTGTAACCCGTGTACCAGAGCGAATCATCAGCGCGTCATATTCACCAATGATTGCGATCAGTTCTGCTGGTTTTAGACCTGTTTTGACATCTACAGTAGCAACTTGGGTGAGAATGTCAATTCCAGCTTGGTCAATCGGATCGGAGACGAGAACCTTGGACATGATTAGTTCATTTCTTTTAGAGTTACAGGTTTTGCTGCACAAGACTTTTTAGTTTAGTCTTTATCTGTGGCAATTCAGCAAAAATTAGGCATTTTAATATCAACCTCGTCCTCACTCACCTTTTATGGTAAAGGTTTCAAGTATCAATTGCAGATATAGTCTGGTGATGCCTCCTGGTATCTGAAGACGAGTGGTTATTTTCTGCCACCCATACGGTAATATAAACTATGACTAGGGTGAAAAACCTAATATTTTTATGAATAAAGCAGTAAATTTTTTTCTAGTAGTTTGACATTAGCATATACAGTATCCATATAGGGTGTTGGGATTTGGGTGAGTTTGCCGAGTTCAATCACCGCTCCCAGGATGGCTTCTACCTCTGTATTCCGACCTGCTTCGATATCTTGGAGCATAGAAGTTTTATGAGCGCCAACTTTTTCTGCTCCCTGGATACGCTGTTCTAAACTGATACCGAATTCAATACCGAGTTTTTGGGCTATGGTTTGGGCTTCCATCATCATCTGCCTTGCTAATTCGCGGGTCAAGGGGTATTGGCAAATCTGCTCTAGAGTGGCGCGAGTTAAGGCACTGATGGGGTTAAAGGCTAAGTTTCCCCATAATTTTACCCAGATTTCTGTGCGAATTTTAGAACGCACTGGAGCTTTAAAACCTGCTTGTTTGAAGCCTTGGGCTAGTTTTTGGATGCGTTCGGTTTTAGTGTTGTCAATTTCTCCAAGGCTGAAGCGATCGCCTTCAATATGACGAATTACTCCAGGTGACTGTAGTTCAACGGCTGGATACACTACAGAACCAATTACCCGATTTACATCAATATTGGCAGCAATAATCCCATCTGGGTCAACAGCGTGAATTTGTTGTCCTTCATATTCACCGCCATGCTTGTGGAAGTACCACCAAGGTATACCATTTTGGGCAGTGACTACCATTGTATCAGGATTATAGAGGGATGATAGAGCCGGGGCGATCGCCGCTAAACTCTGAGCTTTTACCGCCAGGATAACTACATCTTGAGTTCCTGCGTCATTTATATCACTTGTGGCTAAAGATGGATGTACTACATGACTTGACCCATCGGCCATGATGACCTCAAGTCCCCGGTTTTGAATTGCTTCTAGATGCTGTCCACGCGCAATTAAGGTGACTTCTTCCCCTGCTTGAGCTAGTTTAGCTCCTAAATACCCGCCGATAGCACCCGCACCCACAATACAGATTTTCATCAACTTTTCCCCTATTCCTGAGACACGGTTGCTCGTATCTGTGCCTATTTTAAGGGATTTTTAATATAATGAACGAACCGCAAAGGACGCAAAGTACACAAAGTCAAGAAATAAAGAAGCAAGAGAGAGTTTATAGGTTAATAAGTTAGCTTTTTGGATGTTTTTTATTTGTCTGTTTCTAATTTAAGAAATTTAGACATATTCAACCTTTGCAGTTTTCCAGTAGCGCCACGGGGTAAGGCTTCGAGAATGTGTATTTGTTTCGGTATTTTGAATTCTGCTAAGTGTTGGGAACAGTAAGATTTTAGTTCCTGTTCGCTGGTATTACTCTTAAGGACAACAGCCGCATGAATTTCTTCACCCAAGGTTTTGTGAGGAACTGCAAAAGCTAATGCTTCTGCTACCGCAGGATGACGCAGCAATAAATCATCTATTTCCAAGGGCGAAATTTTTTCCCCACCTCTGTTAATTAATTCTTTGATTCTACCAGTCAGGTAAAGATAGCCGTCTTGGTCGAGTTTACCTTGATCACCTGTACGGAACCAACCGTTAACAAAAGCGGTGGCGTTGGCTTGCGGGTTATTCTCGTAACCATCGATGACGTTGGCTCCTTTTATTCCTACTTCACCAAGGCTACCTTGGGAAAGCAAGTTACCATCTTCATCCATAATCCCGACTTCTACACCATGTCCATAGCCGACGCTTCCCGGTTTGCGGATTTTGGGTGGTAAGGGGTTGGAAGTCATCTGATGTGCAGCTTCTGTCATGCTGTATGACTCTACCACTGGCACATTCAGAACTGCTTCTATTTGTTCGATAATTACTGGCGGTAAAGGTGCGCTGCTAGAACGAATAAACCGGAAGCTATGGAATTTAACAATATCTTCGTTGCGACTGGCTCGCGCTAATATCATTTGATGTATGGTTGGTGCGGCAGAATACCAAGTTGGTTTGTAACGCTCAACCAGTTTCCAAAATTCTAAAGCATTAAACCCTGTGGGACAAATAAATGTTCCTCCTGATGCCAAGGTGGAGAGTAAACACCCTACTAATCCGTGAATGTGAAATAGTGGCATCAGACATAAATTAATGTCGTTAGGAGTAAGGTTGTAAACATCAATGATATTCTGGGCGGAGGCGATAAGATTACGGTGTCGAATGGGAACCCGTTTCGGACGGCTAGTAGTTCCACTGGTATGCAGAATCATCGCCACATCATCAGCTTGGGGTAAGTCAGGATTAGAAATTTTTCTTTGTGGCTGAGTGACTTCCTGATTTAATTCCAAACTCAATGTCCCGTCAGTGTTAGTTATGACCTGGATTAATAGCATATCGGGATTAATGGCAGTTATAGCCGCCTCTGGTGTCCCTGGTAAGGTAATTAATGCTTTAGCTTGGAGGTCTTCGTAGTAAAACGCAAATTCTTCTTGTTTGTATTTGGGATTTAGGGGGGCAGCAGTTCCACATAGACTAGCTGCAAGAAATATACACGCCATCGAAGAACCGTTAGTCATCGCAATGGCAATGCGATCGCCTTTACCTAAGCCAAAGCTGTGCAACTGTGCAACGAGAGAAGCTACATTCGCCCGTAGTTGCTGATATGTCAGAGTCAGTTCATCGGGTGTTAACAAAGCTGGATGCTCGTCTTTACCCGTTAAAATGTCAAATATGTGCATAATAATATATTTTATTTTTAAGCGATCGCTTCAGGGTCAACACCTAGCTCACGTAACTTTGCTGCTAACATTTCCGCACGTTGGTGTTCTTGTTCTGCACGTTGGCGTTCTTGTTGAGCTTGTTCGCTACTCCACAAAAGCAAATTGCCTTCTCTATCCCACCACCGTAGCCAATTCATAGTTTGGCATAATCTTTCCCCTTGCCAAATTCCGAGAAATAATTCTAACTCAGGAATCCAGTAACGACCATTGGCATCTGCCGGTGCTAAACTATATTGTCCATTTTGTAAATACCTTACTTCTAGAATGACTTCATAAGGATCATAGGTGACGTAAGTGGGAATTTTGAGAATATGTTCGTAAAAATACAGTTTACCGTAAGGTGGCGTGGAACGAATTGATAATTCGCCATTTTCGGTGTCTGACAGAAATTCCATGACTACAGCCACAGCCGCACCTTCTAGGTTGGGGGTATAACTCCGACGAATTACACCGGGAGCTACAGGCTGGACTTGGGGGACATACAACCAATCTGGTGCTTTGACGACTACTTTTTTTTTGACTGTGGCTACCAGCCCAAAATTAGAGCCAATCAACATTTGGGTTTGGATGTGTTGTGTAGCGCCTAAAGCATCTGTCAATGCTGATGCCAGAGCGGGTTGCTGTATATTTTCCACTGGATCATCAGATAGAATAAAATCGGCAGGAAGTGCTTCCCAAGTAATATCTAATTCTTTTTGAGTTTTTTGAGTAGGGTGAATTTCTAGAACCATAAGACTACTCCTAATATTCAGTATGTTCAGTTAAGGAAACTGGCGATCCCCGGAGGGGGGGCTTTGCCCATCGCGTACTTCTGCGGCGTAATCTTGGACAGCTTTGGTAATTGTCTCGCGTAAATTTGTGTAAACTTTGGCAAAGGGTGGCTGTTTTTCTGATAGACCAAGGACATCGGAGGTAACTAATACTTGTCCATCACAATGAACTCCCGCACCAATGCCAATGGTAGGAATATTTAATTTTTGTGTAATTTCCATTGCCAAATCTGCCGGAATATGCTCTAACACTATAGAGAATACACCGGCTTGTTCGAGTGCGATCGCTTCATTCAAAATTCTCTCGGCTGTAGTTTGAGTCTTTCCCTGTTGTCGCAGTCCCAGTTGATGAACTGATTGGGGTGTTAACCCGACATGACCCATAACCGGGATTCCTGCTTGTACCAATCTAGCAATAGTTTCCACCATCGCCGGATAACCACCTTCTAACTTCACAGCTTGAGCGCCAGTTTCCTTCAGCACCAACCCAGCCGAGTGCATAGCTTGAGAAATGCTTTCTTGGTAAGTTAAAAATGGTAAATCAACCACAACTAAAGCCTGTTTGACACCACGACGCACAGCTTTAGCATGATGCAGCATTTCCTCTAGGGTAATTGGTAGGGTGGTTTCGTACCCTAAAACAGCAGCCATTGAGTCACCCACTAAGATTAAGTCTACCCCAGCCGCATCCAGAAGTTGGGCGATCGCATAATCCCAGGCCGTCAAAGCCACAATTGCGCGCCCCTGTTGTTTGAATTTAATTAATTTCCCAGTAGTAATTGCCATATTTTTAAGTAGGGATTGGGGATTGGGGATTGGGGATTGGGGATTGGGGACTGGGGATTGGGGACTGGGGACTGGGGACTAGGTATTAAAAATCTTTCCCCCCACACTTCCCACACCCCCCACACTTCCCACACCCCCCACACTTCCCACACCCCCCACACTTCCCACAC
>NZ_CAWUOL010000069.1:0-29072 GCF_963923915.1 Nodularia chucula CCY0103
TCTTTCTGAATTAAACAACGCTGGTGTGGAATTGTTTCAAGATTCTGAAAGTTTCCTCAATGAACTTAAAGATGTAGATGCTATCTCCGGTGGTAGCAGCTATGAACCCTATTTCAGCGATATGTCTTTTCTAACTAAGTTAGCTGAGGCGTTTGTGACAACTTATGCTATTGGTCATATTGCCTACTTGGCTAAGTCATTCAGCTATGGCTACTAATGACTTTCATCCCTTCATTTAATTAGTTTTTCGGCACGGTATCAACTTTGAATACCGTGCTAGATTTTTTGGCAGGCACAGACGCGGAGAGTGGGAGTTGATTAATTATCAGTGAGGAATCTTTCTAGGGTGGGTACTTCTATCCATTTTGATGTGGTGTGAGATTTATGGGATAAATCCATTAATAATTGTGAGTAAAGACCTTCTCGCAAGGATGGGACTATTTGTTGTTGGCGTTCGATTCCTTGTACCCATTGGTCTACTACGCGGGTAAATGCGGAAATGCGTCCATCGGCGTGATTTTGAGGAAAATGTAAGCGGTTGGGTATTTCTATTTCTTGTAGGGGTTGTCCTGGTTGGGAACCCCAAAGGCGAAATCCATGTATGTAATCTTTTTGATTTTCACTACCTAATACTAGTGTACCGCGATCGCCATACACTTCTACCCAATGTGTCCGGGATGCGTGAACTACTGCACTGATGGCAAGTTGGCAAGGTGTACCATCGGCTAGTTCTAAGGATAGTAAACAGGTGTCGTCTGTGTTGACTGGTTTTAATTCTCCGGTAGCTGGGTCAATTCTTTCTGCAATGGCGGTACTGAAGTGGGCATTTAATCTGCTGACGGGACCAAATAGCCAGGATATATAATCAAAGGCGTGGGAACCTAATGACCCTAATGCACCGCCTCCTTTATCTTGAGATGAATACCAGTTCCAAGGGCGGGATGTGTCGGCGCGGGAGGAACCTAACCAATCAATTTTTATCAGGCGTTTGTTTCCTACATAGTTATTGGCTAATAATTCGGCGAATAATTGCCATGCGGGGACGAAGCGAAATTCAAAGTCTACTGTGGCTATTACGCCTTTGGTTTGGGCTAGTTGATAGAGTTCTTTGGCTTCTGCGGCGTTTAAGGTTGTGGGTTTTTCTAATAATAAATGTTTGCCGGCTTGTAGCACTGTTTTGGCCATTTCGTAGTGCAGAAATGGTGGTGTGGCTATGCTGACGGCTTGCACTTCTGGTAATGCTAAAATTTCGTTGATGTTGTCGCTGGGGTGGGGGATATCATGGGTCTGGGCGATGGTTTGGGCTTTGTGAATGTCTCGATGATATATGGCAATTATTTCGGTGCGATGGTGGGTTTTAAATGCGGGAATATGGACTTTTTGACCAAAGCCGGTTCCGAGAATTGCTATTCCGATTTTATTTTGATTTGTGGGGGTTGGAGAAGGCATAATTTAATGAGTTGATTTCACGCAGAGGCGCAGAGTCGCAGAGGAGAGATTTTAGAATTTGAGGATTTCCCGGTCGTAGTTGTCGGGAAGGGGTTCTATTTCCCAGACTATACTTTCTCCGGGTTCTAAGGCAACTTCTATAAAAAGTTTTTCTACGGCGGTGGTGGCTATGTCTTCGTTTTGGGGAAATGGTTGGAGGTCTGCGGTGAGGAGTCTGAGTTTAAAGCCTCCGGGTATGGTTGCGCCTATGGTGGTGTGTCGGAGTTCAAAGCGCCAATGTGTGGTGTTTGGTGGGTTTTGGGGTGTAATGACTAGTTCATATAGTTGTCCGGCGATCGCCAGTTGTCGTGATAAACTGATTTTTGGTTGATTGTCTTCCACGCTGCGCGCCTGGGCTAGAGTTGATTGCAGAGATATTTTTTCCCAGCCAATTGCAGCTGCTATTTCTGTTACACCGCTTTGTAGCCATTGGATAATTGATTTTTGTTCTGGTATTCCTAACCGTTTTTCCGATAAACTTTGTCGCCAACCGCCATGTTCTATGAGTGCGCCCCACAATGCAAAGGGAACTTCTAAACGCGGGGTAATGATTTCTGGATTTCCCAGGCGGTTAATTAAATTTTCGGCTTGTGTTTGCGTTAGGTGGGGTAATTCTGCTGTGGTACTGCGGGTTATTTCATTTTTACATAATTCTGGGGCAAGTATTAATACATTAATATCTTTAATTATCTGATCTTCATCTAGGACGTAAGTGCGATCGCTTGCCTGATATTTACCTTGATTTTTCAGTCTCTCATGGCTACAATAACCCCAAACTCTCACATAACCTTCATCCGGTTCTACTTGCACTGCTAAGTAATAATCACCTACCCAACTTGGTAAATCTACCCATTCTTGGGGTACGCGCAATTCACTACTATCTATATTTTCACTGGGAATCAAGATTAATCTAGTTGTTTGTATTGTTACAGCACTACCATTTACCAATTCCCAAAAACTGGGTAAAGCCGCAGGGTGAGGCCAAACTTGGGCTTGGGGTGTGATATCTTCTTTCAACCAGGGTAAAATAGCACCCACACAAATTTGATTGATATAGGCTTGATAACTAATTGAATTAGCAAAAGATTGGCTTTCCAGTTCAACTTGCTGTTGTACAGTGGTGGGAATTTCCAAAATCAGGTCGGTGGAAGCAAAACTTAAAATGGGGGTATTAGCAGTCATGGAATTTTCTCCGGAGAATTTTTCGGCTGATTTTGGGTTTATTGGGGAAATCTTCTCTTCTTTGGTACAACAGACAGAACTATTTTATACAGTTATACAACCATTCCTCAATCACAGCACTCATACTGGTTAGTAGTTCTGTGTTTACAGAAATATGCAAAGTTTCTTGACTCCAATTCGCCAAAGACCGGAGTAATATTTCCTTGGCTTTTGTCAGTCTGCGGGAAACTGTGTATTGCTTGATTTCTAGTTGTTTGGCGATCGCATCTTGATTTAGCTGTTGACTATAGTATAGTTGTAAAATCTCTTGCACTTGTGGTTCCAGTTGAGCGATCGCATTTGCTAAAACTTGCTGAATCTCTTTTTGCTGAGAACTGCGGGTTTGCGCTGCTTCTTGGGCGACAATTGCATCAATTAAAGATTCTTGTTCACTCCCTGGGATGTTATCCAGTAATTCTCCAGCATAATCACTATATGGTCTAGGATAAAGATATTTTCTCACAGCCTTGGCTGCACTCAGTAACCAATCTTCTAATATTTGGGGATTGACTTTTTGATTGTTTTGTGTATTGTATTGTTTGGCGATCGCCTGCCAAATTTCCTCATCAGGTCGAGATAACTGGCGAGAATTAGCAGTTTTTGTCGGTATATACAAAGTTTTAAAACATTGCCAAACCAAAATATAAGCATTAATCGTCTCAGAAGACAAGCCCAGATTTAAAAGAGATTCTTCTAAACGCCTTTGGGAAATTTTCCGCAACAAACCCCAATCTGTGCAGATATCAACCTCACGCATTTGGCGTAAAGTTTCCCGGATAGCATTACTAAACACAATACTGGCGTAACTATTTAAATTACTGCTGTGACTGGGATTATAACCTTTCAGAACTTTATCAACCTGGGAAATAGCAATTTGAAAACAATCTGAAACCTGATACTGACTACTTATCAAGTTAACTGCTGTTTTTTGCGAACTCCAATAACAACACTCCTGTAAATAAGCCGTCAGATGTTGCTGTGCTAAACACTGAGATTGCGGTAATTGCCAACACTTATACCAATATATTACCCAAAAATTTGCTCTTGTATCTTTTGGTGTTTCTGCAACATAACTTTCCATACTCCGGCGTAACCGTGATTCCGTCGCCCAACAGCTAAAGGAGTCGCCTTCAAACTGCACGAAAGTAGAAAAAATTTCAATAATGCTGTGTCGAGGTTGCATAAAAAATCAGCATCCAACCTAAAGGAAAAGTAGAGGCGTTAAAAATCACCTGCACAAACTTTACTACATAGAGTGAGTCTTATGTTTCACCCAGTCATCAAAATATGAAAACCCTTTCAAACTTCGTTAATTCAGCAACAAACATCCTCTAAAATTGTGGAGAAACAATAATGTTAGGAAATTTCAAAAGAGCAAAATTGATATTTTTGGCTATTTTAAGCAGTTTTTTAGTGAGTGTTAGCGCTTTTGCCCAAATCCCCCAGATTCCCCAAAATACGCAACTACTAAAATCACAATTTACCGTTACTCAGTTAAGAAATGCAACAACTAGACTAAATGAATTAGAAACTGCATTCAACCAAGTAGAACGGAAAAAAGTAGCCACCCTCCAAGACACAGAAACAATAGAAAAAGCCGCCTTCGCCTATGCAGAAGCCATGAAAGCGGGCTTAGACAGTGCCTTAAAAGAAGCCGAAACCCTAGCTAAAACTGAAGGTAAACAAGGTAGTATTAACCCATTAGGGACATTTGAAAAAGCTGAACAAACCAATAAGCCACGATTAGAAAAAATTGGCGAAAGAGCAAACCTGATTGAAAGACAAATCAAAACAGGTGCTATCAGACTAGATAGGTCAATTATCCAAAACTTATCAGTTCCAGAACGCCAAGAATTGTTAGAATCCCTCGAAACACCAGCCCAACAAATTTATTTACGAGAACAACCAGCATTATTCCAACCCGTTTTACAACAACCTGGAATTAAACCAATTCTCCAAAATCCTCAAATTAACCCTAATCTACAAACACCTCAGATTAATCCCAACTTACAAATACCTCCCAACCAACTGAAATTTCTGGAAGAGACATCCTCTAAACTGCAAAGCTTTGTCCCAGCAAATGCTAACTATCAGATTAGTCTTGCAGTTACTGGAATGATGACTAGTATTAGCAATATGTTAATACCTCCTGCTTACGCAGCCGCAGCCATACCCTGTATTGGTTTAGCTGTCAGTGGAAACTGGGGTGGTTTAGCCGCTTGTGTAGCCAAAGCCGGTTCACAAGCCACAAGCATATACAATCAGTTTGTCAGTTGTTGGAATAACGCCAGAAATCCGTTTCGCTGGTTAAAAAGAGCAGGTTGTGTCACCAGACTAATTATTAGACTCGCTTAGATTCTACTTGCAAATAATATCAAGTCCGTTTGAATACTTATTTCATCTCCCCTCCTCGCACCCCCCTCAATCCCCCCGCAACGGGGGGAAGAAAAGGATAAACCTTTGATACGGGAGGGGTTGGGGGTGGGGTTCCTGTACCTCACTAAAGAGAGTATACCCATAGCATTTCCTAGCCTAATAAACTACAAAATTATCTGCGTTTATCGGCGTTCATCCGCGTTTAATCATTCCTACTTGTACCTCAGATAACTAAATTTGTAACATCCCTTCTGGATTTACAGTTAACAGCGATCGACGTTGTAAACCCTCACGATGTAAAATTTCATTAGCTGCCAATAAACCACTACTCACAGCCCGTTCCATTAACCCACAAGGGAAAGGCATTTTTACCCAATCCCCAGCAAACATTAAATTAGGAATCCCGGAAATAGACTCTGGACGTTCCGCATAACTCTGGGGTGGATATCCCGAAAAATTCCGTTGATTGACAATTTCTCGATGTAGGATTGAGGCTTGTTTCAACTTAGGGACAATTTCATAAAGTTCAGCTTCAAAAGTTGCTAATAAAGCCCCTTGAGTGGGAAATTCTTTTTCCTTATAGCAATAGGCGTGTAACTCCACAACACTTCCCCCAGTGCGTTCTGACCAATCAATAAATTGTTGTTGAATGCGATGATAAAGAGTGATGCTGTCTGTTAACGTGTAACCAGATAAAGACGTAAAATTACTTTGTTCCCACTCAAAATCTTGGTCAAACCAGAAACGACACACCGCAAAAGGATCAGCAATACTTAATTTTTCTACCTGCGATCGCACATTTGCACTTATATCTCCATTAACCCGCTTAAACAGTTGCTGCACCCCAGGAACATCAGTCGCAAACACATAATAATCAGCGCTAATAGTCTGCGGTGGTGTTGATTCATGATTCACCGCTAATAACTGCAACTGTTCATCCTCTCGTTGCACTACTTCAAACTTAGCTAAATCTCGTTCTGCTGGACCCTTCAACACTTTACCATCAGCCGCAAACATCGCCCCATGACAAGGACAATGGAAATTACCATCTTCCCCTTGCTTCACAGTGCATCCTTGATGAGTGCAAGTCAGAGAAACAGCTTGTTTACTATCAGATGACAACGCAAAAACTTCATCAGCCGCACCAAAATATTCTATCTGATTATTGCTAATAATAGTATTCCGCTTCACCCAAAAAGGCACATTATTTTGATTACCACCAAGATAATATTTTAGCTGGTTAATCTTCCCATTTTCAGCCGGAATCTCACTCACCGTCGCATTAGTAATAATTTGTCCCCCATTGCTTTCAATAAACTGAGCAATCGGTTGAACTAAACTAGTACCCATATCATCCACAGTACCATTAAAAGCTAATCCTTCCGGATTGCCAAAAAAGTAAAAATGGAAAAACTGCATTAATTCCCCCACACTCATCTCATCTGGCGCATTCAAGCTAGATTTAGCAAAAGGGAGAAAATACAAATCATATAAACCTTGGGGAAATTCACTTTTCACCCATTCCGCTACAGAAATATTATCAAAACGCCGATAATTTTTCTCTCGCTCAAAACCAGTAATAGCCTGAAAAACTTGTAAATGTTTAAACTTAGTTAAATTAATTCCCCACCGTAAGCGATTTGGAGAAGCAATAGCTAAATCTACAATATTCCACGGAAAAGCCGAACTACTGGGGCGAAATATTTCCGGTTTGTACTTCTCATCTTTATAAACCAGGGAATAAAAATTTAACGATTGAAAATTATTCTCAATCTCCAGTTCAGAAACCACACTTTTGAGATTGTAATATTGGGGAAAAAATCCATGAAATCCATGTTCCATCATAAAAGATTCCCCAGCAGCTTCAATCGGCCAACTGGCAATTTTACCACCCAATTGGGGAGATTTTTCTAAAAGTGTCACAGCAAAACCCCTGCGACTCAATTCATAAGCAGAAGCTAAACCCGCTAAACCAGCCCCAACTACGACAACACTTTTATTCTCATTTAATATTTGCGGCAAATTGAGAGTATCTTTTTGATAAACTGTAGGTTTAGGCTTAGAAAAGCGGGAATAGCCTGTACCGCCCACCACTGCACCAATACCAAACAATTTTAGTAAAGTCCGCCGGGATATGTTAGATGATTCGGATGAATTAAACAATAAACTCATTGGTTGTAAAATTACAGCTTGATGAACAACGAGCAGCAAATATTAGCCATGCACAGGACAAAATTTTTCTCTAGATTTACCTAGTAAATTTTAAAATTAGTTTTTCTGGCAATTTTTCCAGAATTAGAGAATTTGTCAATCCCTAACTGTATAACTTGAGAATAGATACTTTTAACATTCATAGCAAATTTTTTATCTGATAAAATATCAGACGGCAAAGTTTAATTTCACAAATTAGAAGATTATTTGATAGTTTAATATATTATTTACTATTTTGCTACCAGGGGTTAAGTAGGCGTGATCAAATATAGAGATGAAACCATAGCAGTGACTCAGCGGATCTTAATTGAACTATTGCGCCGCAGACGCAGCCTGATTTTTTGGAGTATTTTTCCCATTTCTGTGTTAATCCTCAGTGGCTTTATTTTAGCAGAACGGGCAGAATTACCATTATCTGAGGCTTTTGCTTATGCTGCGCCCTCTAGTTTAGTTGGTGCGGCCTTATTTTTTAGCTGTTTAGGTGGTAGTGTCGCCACAGTAGTTGCAGAAAGAGAACAGCAAACCCTCAAACGCCTGTTTATTTCTCCCCTAAGTGGGACATCCTACTTTTTCGGAATTTTTCTCGCTCACAGTTGCATTGGTGTAGGACAAACACTGTTAATTTACACTGTGGCTGCTTTTTGGGGTGCAACTTTCAATGGTTCAGTGCTATTGGGATTGACAATTATTTTCATGAGTATAGTTGCTTATGTTGGTTTAGGCTTTATTTTGGGGACTCAATTAGCGCGACGCATTGAAGATGTGAATGCTTTAGTCGCTGCTTTTGGAGTACCATTGTTAATTCTAGGGGGAGCATTTTTACCCGCTTCACTCTTTCCCCAAAGTCTGATTAACATTGCCAGATTTAATCCTATTTATCACATGAATGAAGCTCTAGTTGCGGTTTCATCTCAAGGATCTGACTTGAATCAAATTACATCACATTTTTGGTTTCTATTGGTCTTTGCTATCATCATGGTTATAGGAGGTTGGTTATCTTATCGACGAATGTTAATAGTAGAAAGAAGACTTTGATTGCTTGTATTCATCTTCTCCCCTAAAAAACTCAATTCTTTAACCACACACCTAATGCTGCAAATCACCAACTTAAATAAATCCTATAAATCAATCATAGTTCTCCAAGATTTAAATCTACACATTCACACTGGGGAGATTTACGGTTTACTGGGAGCAAATGGAGCCGGAAAAACCACAACTATCAATATTATTTGTAACTTACTAAAAGCTGATAGTGGTAATGTAAAAATTAATGATCAATCAGTTTCCGAAACTACTAAGAAAATTATTGGCATTGCACCCCAAGAAAATTTACTATATCAAACTTTATCCTGTGAGGAGAATCTGAATTTTTTTGCTAAAATCTATGGGTTAAATCGAGAAACACGCCAAAGACAAATACAGCAAACTCTCACCTCTGTGAATCTCTTAGATAGAGCTAAAAGTCCTGTAGAAACCCTGAGTGGGGGAATGCGACGACGGTTAAATATTGCAGTGGCTTTGGTACATCAACCCCAGTTAGTAATTTTAGATGAACCAACCACAGGTTTAGATATTGAATCTAGATATGAAATCTGGGAATTGATTCGACAATTAAAAAATCAAGGTGTGACTGTTTTATTAACTACCCATTTATTAGATGAAGCCGAGCGCCTATGTGACAGAATTGGCATTCTTAAACACGGTCACATTTTAGCTGAAGGGAGTTTACCTGAGTTGAGAACTTTGATTCCAGCCTCAGAAGTTATTTTAGTACAAACTAGCCAAAAGGAGCAAGCGATCGCCCGCGCTGCAAAATATGGTTTTACACCTAAATATTACGGCAATGAATTAGCTTTTTGGTTGTCCGAACCTTTAGAATTGAAAGAAATTATAGCCCGATTTGAAGGCATAGAACTTGATTCAATTTCCCGTAAACCAGTAAGTTTAGAGCATATTTATTTAGAAGTTACCCAAGACAGTAAACTATAGAAAGGCTGGCTGTATAGCAACCCAGCTAAATTGTGACGGGAGATTCTAAATAGATCGTTGGTTCTTCAATCGTAAATTCTATCTCATGAGTCAACAGTTTCTTGGCGATAGAGTCGTTAGCTAACAGTAATAACCGCTTACGAAAATCAATGGAGTTTTCATTGGAACCCAGGATAAAGAAACTTACCCTAGCACGAACACCTGAAGAGTTTTCCTGGGGAATGAAAGCAATCTTTGTACTGTTAGGATCTATCCCAAATAGTGAATTTATACTATCCTTTACTACTTTTTCTGATAATGCCTCTTCCGACTTTTCTAAAATGCGAGCAAAATCGAGATAGAATAAAACCATAACTTTTTTGCCCCTGGTGACATTTTCGATATCTGCACCAGCCATGATGGAATTAGGTACAATTACTAACGTATTTTTAGCAGGTGTGCGGAGTTTAGTGGAACGTACACCAATGCTTTCAACGCGAGCAAACAGAGTCCCTTGGGAACTTAAATGTACACGAATATATTCCCCAGGGGTGTAAGGACGATCTAAATATATAACCAAAGTACCAAAAATTTGTTCCAGGGTTTTTTGAGCCGCAACAGCAAAAGCTAAACCGCCAATTCCTAAACCAGCAACTAAACCAATTAAATTGATATTTTGGCTTTGAGCAAATGCTACAGCTGCAATAAAACCGATGATAATGTTACCAACATTCTCTAAAACTAGTAATAAATCATCTAGTTCCCAACCCAGTTTACGAATTACCATGATTCCGTAAGTACGCAAAAAGTTACGAAATATCCCGCAAAATAAAATGGATAAACTAATGGTGATTGATAATTCAGCGAAAAATTTTAAGAATTGGTATAACCCCGCATATTCTTGAATGAAGTTTAAAGATAGATAAAGTAGAATTACAATTCCTACTATTTCTAACATCTTTTCCAATGAATCAAATAAAGCGATATAAATTTTAAAAAAGGCTGATGGTGACAACCTCTTAATAATTTGTTTTAATAATCTGGGACTAGCTTTTCCTACTATCCAAGAAAGTGCAATTAATAATAAGAAAGTAGTAAATTGAATAGCAACTGATATGAAAATCTCACGAGTTGCTTGATTCACTGTGAACAGGGATTTGAGGTCTATTAAAATATTCATTATATAGCTGGGGAATAGGGATGTTGCGGTGGGTTACGACGGAAACAAAGGTAGCTACTTAAAAAATCATTAACTGTCGTCTAACTCACCCTACGGACTGGATTAAGATCCGAATAGTGTCTCGGTTTTATTTAAATAGTAATTGGAGCATCGACATCTACTGGTTTTTCTTCTAGTGTAAAAGCAATATTATATTCTCTAAGCTGCAAACTAATGTTTTGCTTGGCTATCTCTAATAACTGACGACGTAAGTCCATTGACATTTCACCAGAACCGAGAATAAAAAAGTTAATTTGTGCCTGAGTGATATGATTATCTTCATCTTGAATGATTTCTTTAAATACTACATCTGTGTTAGGAGAATCAATGCCAAAAATATCCGTGGTACTATCTAAAATAACTTTACTAATTAATGCTTTTTTATCTTCGACAAGTGCTTCACAAAATGTCAAATAAACAAGAGAAATAATTTTTCTAGCTACAGAGAAATTTTCTATACTCATATTAGTCAGAGAATTATTAGGAATTATTGTTAAAGTTCCTTTACCAGAGTTACGAATTTTTGTAGAGCGTAATCCAATAGTCTCGACTTTACCAAATGTGCCGTCGGCTAAACCAATATAGTCATCCACAACAAAAGGTCTGTCAATATAGAGAACAATTCCGCCTAATAACTGCTGTAAAATCTGTTGAGCAGCAAAGGCAACAGCTAATCCTCCAATCCCCAAACTGGTTACTATACCGATGACGTTAATATTATGAGTTTGGGCGAAAATAAAGAAGATAATCAAAAATATACATACATCAGATATAATGTTAATTACTATTAGTATCTCACCGTTAATTTTGCGAGATAGGGCATTTTCTTTGAGGTAGTTATTTAATAAACTATTAAATAATCGAGAGGTTAACCAACCTACTGTAATTGCTACTACTAATGAGAGAATAAACTCTAAATCCTTTAGCAGAAATCCTTTGCTAAAAACTGATAATGCCAGATCACTTAATACTAAAACCAAAGTGATAATTAATGGTTTTTTGTAAGAAGATATGTTTTTTTTGTAGATATTGTTTATGTTGGGTGAAAACATTGTATTTGTAATCAATTCACTGATAATTTTAAATATAAAGCCCAAAATAAATATTCCTGCTCCCAAGATCACTAAGATTCCAACGATACAGATGAAAATAACCAGATACATCAGATTATTTCCCAGAGTTTCGGTGAGAAAATTAATTTCCACAATAGAATAAGCTCCTGGATAATATTTATTACCTAATACTATAACAGTAAAAGCTTTGATTATTTATCATAAAATGGGTGAAAGACTACCGAAAAGATGTACTTTGGTTTCCCCGATAAGATAATATGTATTCACGCAAAAATATTCTATTTTGGTATAACAGGTTACATTACTGCCTGCAGTAAGCGTAAAAGCCGGAAAGTATTAGAGAGAATATCTTAAAACCAATTAATATAACTAATTTTTTAATAGATTAATCTGGAAAGAGGAAAATTTATATAAGAATTTATTGCTCTATTATTGAGGAAGTGACATCATAAAGTTAACATAGATAAGGGTGGACAAGACTTGTACTGATATTGTAGAAGTATGCCCAACCCATAATAACTAAAGTGAACTAATCTCCAAGTTTTGGAGTTTCTAATGCTTGCTCACGTAAGTACAAAAATAAAGGTAATGAACAAGATAAACCAATGCCAAAGGTAATGAAAATGTAAAGCACTAGCCAGCGCTGAGAAATAGCAAGTCGCTTGAGTTCGAGAAAGGAGAAACAAAAGAAGACAAAAGCAGAAATGAGTAAATCGGCTGCCCAGGCTGAACTAACAGAATTAGCAAATGCATTGTGAAAAAATAGGCTGAGATCAAAACCATTCTGAGTAAAAAATTTTAACAACAAGAACCAAGGAACAATAGCACCATCAATTGCCAATAGCAGATAAACTGTTTTTGCTGTCCAAAATTTTCTGGATGCAGGTTGAGTGTAGGTGATATTTTGCATACTTTTATGACTCCAATAATACTGGATGTAGCCTCATACCAATTTGTGATTCACAAATCTAAATTTTGTCTGGGGTTCTAAATTTGAGAGAATTGGTATAACAGGTTGGTAATCAATCCTGTTGTTCTGATTATGACTAAGGCAGATCCTAGAAACAATTACCTCAGAGGTAATATGGCTGTAATTTCGACTTCAACACGATATCTTCCCAACAGAGACTTATCTTTTGGGAAATTGCTGAAATACTGGCGGCATCAAGGCGGTTTCAGTCAACTAGATTTGGCTTTAGCCAGCGATGTTTCACAACGTCACATTAGTTTTTTAGAATCAAGTCGCGCCCATCCTAGCCGCGAGATGGTACTCAAACTCGCTGTTGTGCTGAATGTTCCTTTGCGTGACCAAAATGTTATGCTGACTAGTGCGGGGTTTGACCCAGTTTATTCAGAAGGTGATTTATTATCTCCAGAACTGGAACCTATTCGCCAAGTTATTGGGTTTATTTTAAAACAGCAAGAACCCTATCCAGCTTTAGTTATGGATCGCTACTGGAATTTAATTCAAAACAATTCTTGTTGCGAGAGATTAATTAATTGGTTAATTGAACCAGAAAAACAGCTAGATAATTTTTATATTGATGGCAAAATTAACTTGATGAGATTAATGTTGCATCCTCAAGGTTTAAAGCCGTTCATTGCTAATTGGTCAGAAATCGCTTGTCACCTCATGCAAAGGGTGTATCGAGAAGCAGTTACCGCAGAAGAAAGTAACGAATACATCACCCTTTTCCACGAAATCCAAACTTATCCAGATGTGATTCGGGTATGGCAAAAAACCAATCTCGACTCTTGGCAGATACCACTACTAACAGTGCAGTTTGTCAAAGACAACATCAGTTTGAACTTCTTTACTACAATTACCACTTTGGGTACTCCTCATGATATTTTATTGCAAGAAATCCGGATTGAAAGTTTGTTTCCCGCAGACAAGATGACGGAAGTTAATTTGAGAACTGGGGAATGGGGAGTAACTTAAATCACAAAGTATCTAGCAGTTCTTGCAAGCGCAGTCCCCCATCCCGAAATACAGGCCAACCATCACCCACTAACACTGCTTCTATATTAGGTAGTGCGGCTAACCGTTTCACAGAAGCCACCGCAGCCTGGCGATTCAGCAACTTTTCATCAGGTAAAATTGTTAAACTACCAGCTTTGCGGGCGCGTACCAAGTCCCCTGTGATCAAAGTTGTTTCTTCCAGTAATAAAGCTAACTCCCCCGGAGTCTTAGAACCTTGGAGTTCTAGCACTTCTAATCCGGGAACCACTTGATCGCCATCTGCTAGCCAGCGATCGCAATGTATGGGAAAACTATCTCTTTCTCCCACGGGTGCAGCAATTTTAGCATAGGTTTGGTCAGCAATTTCTTTGGCATACCTGATATGCTCAGAATTAGTCAAGACAATCCACAGCACACCACCCAGGGATTGCAAATGATTCCAATCATGATTTGATAAAGCTACGGGGTCAATCAAGACGTTTCCGCCAGGACGAATCCAAGCCACGCCATTGAAATCAATGTTTCTTGCAGGATTGAAAGTAGACCAGCCATATAGATCGGGACGGTGTAGAGATTTCATAATAATTCTGGTGCAGTACCTTCAATAACACTGGATTTAAAGTTAAGCATCAATAATGTATCAATAAACTAGAGTAAAATTCAATGCTTGTAGCTATTTTTTTGCAATTGTAGCTGGGGAGTGGGGAGTGGGGAGTGATATTTTTGACCACAATGACACTGTTATGCTTTGACAGGGTGAAAAGGCAAAAAAAATAGACCCTACTTTGGGAGGAGATGTATCATCTTCAGTTAAACGGTAAATACCCCAAAATAAATTCTTACTGAAATAAGGGAAGATAGAAACCCTAGCTAAATCAGAGTTTCGGAAAAGCCAGATTTTAATTATGTATTATTCATTGAAAACACCGTTAATCATATCGACTTAGTAGGCTTATAAAAACTACCGAAAAAGTAGTATTGACTCTATAAAAAATCTCATTAATCTTATAGGTAGTCCTGCTGAAAACAATATTTCAGTATCAATAATTCTGGAGAATTTGATCATGATGATGATGATGACTGAAACCATGACCACCGATATGCAAAATTGCATTAATGCTTGCATGGAATGTCACAAAATGTGCATGGAAACCATGACTTACTGCATGAGTCAAAACGGTAAGCAAAGGAATATGAATCTGATGGGGATGATCCGCGATTGCTCAGAAATGTGCATGATGTGCATGAATATGATGATGGGTGGTTCTGAGTTCATGGGGCGCACTTGTATGTTATGCGCGGAAATGTGCGATCGCTGTGCTACTGCTTGCGAACAAATCAGCCAAGACCAAAAGATGATGGAATGTGCCACCTGTTGCCGTAAATGTGCGGAAGCCTGTAGATCAATGCAAATGATCCCTGTTTAATTTCATCAGGGACTGGGGATGGGGTTAATTAAACTGCGTTAATAATGTGTCAACGTTAGCATTATGATCTAAGAAAGAAAATAAATGTCTGTAAATTAATTTGCCTTCTTTATCTAAAACAAACTGGGCTGGTAAAGGCGCACCTAACGCTTGCCCTACTTTATATGTGCGAAATACGCGACAACTAGGATCACTCAGCAAAGGCATTTTTAAACCTAAATCTTGCACAACTATTTGGCTTTGCTGCGCATCTGTACTTGTAATCATTAAAACTTCAATACCACGATTTTTAAATTGTTCGTAGTTCTCATTTAAAGCTTTGATGTGAGGAAAACAAAAGGGACAATATTGTTTTTCTGTAAATATACGCGTAAATGCTAGTAATACTGGTTGCTGACTTTTATAATTTGATAATTTAACCACAGTGCCATTAGTGATATCTGGCAATTGAAAATCTGGGGTTCCTACTTCCATTCTTAGCTGATTTATGGCTGGGATGGGAAGAAAGTTGCGGAAGAAGCGCTCGTTTAATAAACCACTGAAATCGGTAGAAGTAAGCATATTGTTTTAGGGATTTTTTATAAAAAATTTTGATTATAGCTGGAGGTAGGGAGTAGGGAGTGGGGTAAAAGCCTTTCGGTGTCGAACTTTTATGATCAGTTTATATACTAACTTGTATGCGTAGTGCGATAAAAACCACAGATATAGTCTTTCCGAGTTGAGTGAGGTACAAGAACCACAACCCTGCAAGCAAGGAACCACTATGTACACACAAGTCGGGAAATTCTCTTTTGTGTCATAAGACCCCACCCCTAGCCCCTCCCCGCAAGCGAGGAGGGGAACTGGATTTACGGTTAAATTTGGTTTTTAGGGCTGAAAAATCTCTTTGGCTCAGGATGTGTGTACACCGTAGGCAAGCGAGGAGGGGAACTGGATTTACAGTGAACCCCATCGGAAATAATCAATATCTGTAGTTTTAGGAATCTTACCTGCTAGGAAAATCTAGACAGCAGAGAAGTAGACTTTAGATTTAACGGGGTCAGGATTCATGGTTTTTTCACCAGGTTGCCAACCGGCTGGGCAGACTTCATCGGGGTGAGACTGAACGTGCTGAAGTGCTTGCAATGTCCGCAAGGTTTCATCGACGCTGCGACCAAAGGCGAGGTTATTAACGGTAGAGTGCTGGATTATACCATCTTTATCAATGATGAACAGACCGCGTAAGGCAATACCTGCGGCTGGGTCAAGGACGTTATAAGCGGCGCTAATTTCTTTTTTGATATCGGAAACTAAGGGATAGTTGAGGTCGCCCACACCACCAGATTTGCGGTCAGTTTGAATCCACGCTAGGTGAGAAAATTCGCTATCAACGGAAACACCGAGAACTTCAGTGTTAACTTGGCTAAATTCTGGGTAGCGATCGCTAAATGCAGTGATTTCAGTGGGGCAAACAAAGGTAAAGTCTAAGGGGTAGAAAAATAAAACAACATACTTACCGCGATAGTCGGAAAGTTTAATTGTCTTAAATTCTTGATCTACTACAGCAGTTGCGGTAAATTCAGGAGCCTGTTGACCTACACGGAGGCATCCTTCTGTTGCGTAAGTGAGGGACATTAAGCTAATTCTCCTTGGACTTATATAAGTACAATAACCTGGGAATTTGGGTTAGTTAACACTTACCCGTTTACAATTGTTACAGTTTAATTACAATCTGTTACGACTATATCATAGTCATAACGATTTTGAATAACCAATGGCTGATTTAAATACAAGAGAATGGTTACTAACTAACGGTTTGGGAAGTTTTGCCAGTGGAACTATTTCGGATGTTCGCACCCGTACTTATCATGGTTGGTTATTGGGTGCAACTCATCCACCTGCGGGACGTACTTTGCTGTTTTCTCACTTAGAAGGGAGTTTAGAAGTATCAGGAAAGGCGATCGCACTAGGGACAAATTTTTGGGGTGATGGTCAAATTTCTCCCCAAGGTTATAAACTGCTACATTCTTTTGATATTAACCCAGTGCCGAAATGGATTTGGCAAGCAGATAACTGGCAACTCAGCAGACAATTATTGATGCCTCACGGCCGGGAAGATGGGGCAAAAGATATGGGTTCCCATCGGCTATTGATGCAGTATCGCTATGAAGGCAGAGATACTGCCATTTTAAGGTTACGGCTGCTGATCGGCGATCGCCACTTTCACCACCAGCAAAAAGCTGACCCCGGCTTACAATTTTCCCAATTACTCAGTCACAATCACGTTTGTCTGCAAGCCATATTTGCCAGCGACTTCGGCACACCTTGGCATTTACGTTGGACTCAAGGAGAATATCATGCAGATGCCGTATGGTATTGGGATTATCAGTTAATAGAAGAGAAAAAACGCGGATTAGGGGATAGGGAAGACCTTTATAGCCCCGGTTACTTAACAGTTAAACTCCAACCAGGAGATGCAGTCACCCTAGAAGCACAGATGGGTTTTCCCCATCCCACCCAAACCCTGCTGAGTCCGGAAACTTTTGCCGCAGCTGTAGAAGCAGAACAAGAAAGGCTATCCCAGATATTCGCCCCAGTCAAAAATCAATCTTCATCCCCCATTTGGCAGCAATTATTACAAGCCAGCGATCAATTTATTGTTGATCGCCCCTCCATAGCTGGCCCCACAGTAATTGCAGGGTATCACTGGTTTAACGACTGGGGACGGGACACCTTAATCGCCTTACCCGGTTTAGCCTTAGTTACACAGCGCTTTCAATTAGCAAAAGGGCTATTACAAACCTTTGGGCGTTACTGTCGCCACGGTTTAATCCCTAACGTTTTTCCTGATTTTGGTGGCGAACCCTCATACAACAGTATCGACGCAGCCTTATGGTGGATTGAGACTTTAGGACTTTACCTAGAAGCTACCCAAGACTGGCAATTTTTAGCCGCACAATTTCCCGTAGTGCAGCAAATTCACAAAGCATTTATGGGTGGTACACGTTATAACATTCAAGTTGATGCCACTGATGGGCTACTGAGTTGGGATGTGTGCGGTGTCGCCCTCACCTGGATGGATGTCGTCATTGGCGGAAAACCTGTAACTCCCCGCAATGGTAAAGCAGTAGAAATTAATGCCCTGTGGTATTCAGCTTTGTGTTGGATGAGTCAATGGGCTGAACGGTTAAGCCAAATGAATTATGGTGATGCGTCACGTTTAGCCAAGCAGGCACAACGTTATACTCAGCAAGCCCAACAAGTAACAATTTCCCTGCAAAAGTTCTGGAATCCACAGATGGGTTATTTATACGACACCATTGATCCGGATGATGGTCGTAATTCCCAGATTCGTCCCAATGCGGTTTTAGCATTATCTCTGCATCATTGTGGGTTTTCCCAACATCAAGGAAGGGCGGTAGTTGATTTAGCCACTTCCCGATTACTCACCCCCTATGGTTTGCGTAGTCTTGACCCTGCCGACCCTGATTATATCAGTAAATATACAGGGGACTCCCAGCAGCGCGATCGCGCCTATCACCAAGGGACTGTGTGGGCTTGGCTAATTGGTCCCTTTACCCGTGCGTGGCAGCGTTCTTACCCAGAAACACCCTTACCTTTTGATTGGCAACCACTGCTAGACCACTTTTTAGGTGATGCCTGTATTCACTCCATTTCGGAAATATTTGATGGAGATTGGCCTCATATACCTAAAGGTGCGATCGCGCAAGCGTGGTCAGTTGCCGAAGTCATGAGACACTGGCGGTCATATAATATAGAGTAAGTAAATCGAGCAATCGCGCAATCCGTACTTAGCCAAATCCTGGAGGTAATGCGAGAATACTAGATGTCGAGTTTATAAAAAAAATGCCTAAAAAGATTCCAGAAGGGATGACAGAGTTAAGCGTTTATATAGATAAACAGGTTAAGACCGACTTTAAAGTAGCTTGTGCCAGACAAAATAAATCAATGGGACAGGTTATTAACCAAATGTTGAAAGAATGGTTAACACAGGAGAAATAACCATGACAGATCCGCAGCGTTTAGACCACAAAATTAATCGATTAATTGACCGTCAAGATATTACCCAAAAACAGCTTGACGGTTTATCTGTCACCGTTGAGGCTATGGGTGAAAAAATTGATAGGTTTGTAGACAATGCCAGCGACTTTATCGATACAACTAGGGCTAGAAATGTCATATTAGATGATCTAGTGCTGGAATTAAGAGATAGCCAAAACTCAACTAACGCTGCTCTACAAAGACTAGAGATAATCTTAGCACAGTTACTTGAACGGAATAAGGAAAATAACATTTAACTAACGATTCTGTTTTCAATAGATACTAGAAAATTATCGAATTTTGAGATAACAGTACGCTTTTTATTCGGAATAGCATTACATTGATTGATACTAATGATACAATAAAAAAAGTATAATTACAGTTATATGGATTTTGTTGTTTTAGATACCGAAGGCAACCCAGAACTAAGTGAATTAGCCCTAATAGACAGTCAAGGCTTAGTGATTTATGAAGGTTTATCTAGGGAGCATCCCCGGATATCCCCAAATAGTCCTAACCTGAAAACCTTAAAAACCCTGCTCACAGAATTTTTAGCAATTGTTCAGGGTAAAACCATCATTTGTCACTATGCAGAACATGATATTGATGTTCTTAAATATAATTTCCGCCAAGTTGGTTTAAATTGGCATAACTTAAAATTTGAGTGTACTTGGAACTTGGCAAAAAACACTTGGCAAGGATTAGAAAGTTATTCTTTAGAGTATTTAAGTAAATATTTTAATTTGCGGGCTAATAGTCAATATTTCATTTCCGACATGGCACATAGTGCCAGATATGATGCGGAATTTACTTACCATCTTTATATCAAAATTATGCTAGAGAAACTCAAACAGCAACCTAATCCATTTACCAGCAGTAGAGTTGATACACCATTTCAAAATCATCCCGATTACCTCAATACCTATCAAAGAGAATTTCTCACCCTCAAAACGGGTTTAAATAATATTAAACTAGACATTAATCATCAAAGTAAAGGCATAGTAGTTATTGGCGAACCAGGTTCTGGAAAAACTCACCTAATGATGAGACTAGCTCAAGAGAGACTATCGAGCAACAGATTATTATTTATTCGTCAACCTAACAATGCTCAATCTGTACTTTATCATATATATAGCCGCATATTAGAATCACTAGTGCAAAAAGTGGGAAATCTCCCACAATTAGACTATTTAATTATTAATACCTTTCGGAAAATTCTCAGTCTTCCTCACAGAGATGTCAAACAAAAAGACATAGAAATTCTTAAAGCCTTATATGACTTAGAAGAAAATAATATCAATGCTTTAGGAGCGGAAAATACCCAACGCAAGCGAGAATATTGGCTGTATATTGAGAAAACCATTAATGAATGGTGGATGAGCAATTTTGCTGCGGGAAGTTTTGCCTTATCCATCATTAAGGGAATGGTAAAGTATTGTAGCTACACAGATTATAGATATAAAAATATTACTACTCGGTGGTTAGCCGGGAACGTGTTAACAGATGAAGAAGCAGAAACCATTGGCTTACCAAATTGGGGAGAAACAATTAGTCAAGAAGCCTTTTCCTTAGAAGCCATATCAGTTTTAGGTAGATTATCTAGCCTCGATGAACCTTTAATCATTATTTTTGATCAGTTAGAAGGCTTAGGCCTTCCCCATAACAAAGACATTTTATTAAACTTTGGTGAAGCAGTTAAAGAGATTTTTACCCATGTTCCCAACAGCTTAATTATTCTCAATTTATTTCCTGACAGATGGGAACAATTTAAAGCCACCTTTGATAATTCAATTTTGGGGCGTTTTCCATCACAAATTTATTTACGTCAACCTACAGATACAGAAATTCAGGCAATTATTCAAATTAAACTGCAATCTCTCAATGTTAACTTACAGCAGCTATTTCAGCCAGAAGATTTAGATGACATTTTAACAAAAAAACCCATTAGATCCGCCTTAAACCGTGCGGCTGACTACTATAACTACAGAGTGCATGGAATCCCCATAACCATTGAAAAAGCGGCTATATATGAACTAGACAGCAACGAAAAAATAGCACAGCAATTAAGACTCTTACAGCAACAGCAACAGGTATCAATGGAAGTCTTAATGCAGGTTATACAAGCTATTCAAGAACCTGCTGCTATAGACTTAAGCAACCTGCAACAGAAACTAGCATCTTTTTTACCTAATGCAATTGAGACTTCCCCTTCAAATCCTGTAATTGAGTATTTAATTCAACATAAAAATGAATTGGAGCAAAAATATAATAATTCAGCGATTATCACCGATTATGATGATATTGGTAAATTAAAAACAATAGCCGAAGCCTTCAACCATATCAAGCCTGTTAAACTCACACAGTATCGCTTAGGTAAAAGAAAATTACCAGAACATATCGTAGTAGAAAACGGTAATAAAAATCATGTAATTGGATTTCTGCAAATTAACGGTACTCCTTTTACCACTCGTATTGCTAACTTCAACGAATTAGTGAGTATTCATACGCAAACAAAATTTGAATTAATCAGAGATGAACGCTTACCAGAAATCACAGGTAAAGTAGGCAAAGAACATATTAACCAACTGCAAAATAGTCAAAATGGTAAATTCAGCCTATTAAATAAACCAGACAGAATCCTATTAGACCTAATTTATGACTTAATAATCAGCATTTATAACAAAGACTTAGACAACGTAGATTTAGCATCAGCATTAAATCTTGTCATCACCCATCAACAATGGTATCACTGGATATTTTCCATACTTGGTTTTACACCACCAACCAAATAAAAACCTTCTTTTCGTCCTTCTTCTTCCCCTCTTCCTTCGTGTACTTTGCGTCCTTTGCGGTTCGTTACTCATGATAAAAAGCCCATTACGTTACCCAGGTGGGAAATCAAAAGCCATCAACCAAATAGCCGCACACATACCAGATAACTTCTCTGAATTTCGAGAACCATTTGTAGGTGGAGGTTCCGTATTTATTTACTTAAAGCAGAAATTTCCTCACCTCAAAATCTGGATAAACGATTTAAACCGGGAATTATTTCTATTTTGGAAATATGCAAAATCTCATCTACCGCAACTAGTAGAAGAAATCCGCCGTGTTAAAGATAAACATACAGATGGTAAAATCCTATTTAAAGCACTCACCACTATAGATACTCAAACATTATCTGATTTTGAGAGAGCAACACGCTTTTTTATTCTCAATAGAATTACATTTTCTGGTACTGTAGAATCTGGAGGATTTTCTCAGCAAGCATTTGACAAACGCTTTACCTACTCCTCAATAGACCGACTAGAGAAATTAGCAGAAATTTTAACAGATGATGTCAAAATCACCAACTTAGATTACAGTGAATTATTACAACCAGACGGGACAAATATATTTGTATTTTTAGATCCGCCTTACTTTGCGGCGACTAAATCCAGGTTGTATGGTAAAGATGGTGATTTACACACAAATTTTGAGCATCAAAGGTTTGCAGAATTTCTGAGAGAATGTCATCATCAATGGTTAATAACTTATGATGATTCACCTCAAATTAGAGAAAACTTTCCCGACTCTCATTTGTTTGAGTGGGAATTGCAGTATGGCATGAATAACTATAAACAAGGCAGTGCAGCCAAAGGTAAAGAATTATTCATTACCAATTTTTTCAAAAATAATCAAGACTGACCAGATTATCAACAGTTAAATCTTGAAGTTTCATTGTAATAATGGCTCAGGTCAGATTTGAACTGACGACCCCAGGCTTATGAGTCCCGTACTCTAACCAACTGAGCTACTGAGCCTTACGTTTCATACTTTGTCATCATAGCATATAGGTTTTGCTATGGCTAGTGTTTTGAGAGATTAATTTTTTCAGCCCCTGGGGGATTTAAAAGGAGTAAGGGATGGGTTTGATAAACTGAGTGTTGGCGCGCACAAAACAGCGAATTTTGATATCTTCTGCACTGCCTTCTTTAGCAATATACAGCCAGGGTAAACCTTGTTTATCTCGATAAGTTGTGGGATTTCCCACGATATTGAGATTATCACCTTTTGCCAGCGATCGCACCACAGGATAATTCACTCCAGCCTGGGCGCGACAATTAAGATTGCTAGCTGCAACATTCCATACAAGATGGTCAGATTTTTTCCCATTCTGAAACTGGCTGAGAATTGATGTATAGTCACCTTGTCTATTTGGCTGCGGATATTGAAAGCTATTAGCTTGAGAATCTAGTGTGAGGGGAATTAATCCTAATAAGGACAGTGTTGCTACTAAAACGCCATGACTTAAATTCAGCTTCATATTCACCTCCTAGTGGGGAACTTAGCAAGCTAGGAAAGGCCATGCTAATTATTTCCTAAAATCAAATTCATTCCTTGCTGAATAATTGCATCCTGAGTTACCATTTTTGTTAACTCATCTGCTGCATATCTGCCTTCATAAGCTTCTAAAGCAGCCTTCCTTAAAGCTGACTCATAAGCATCTTGTAAAGTTTCTAATAACTCCGCTTCTGTGAAATAACTACCTTTAGCCTTTGGGCGTTGATTAGTGCGTTGAATTTGCTTAACAGAATTAAGAATAGAAGTTTCCCAAGACCTAGTGCTACGTTTTTCTGCTGCTTGTTTAATTAAATGCAACAAAACAATAATTGCATAACTAAAAATCTTGTTCAGTTTGTCAGATTTACTCATTTCCTCCAATTCATCCACCAATTCCAACGCCTCTGGAATTTTACCCTCCTCCAACAATTCCCTTAAAATCAATAACTCTTCCATAGCTCTTAACTCCTCCTATCTTTAAATCTCCCTTTCCACCTTTGCGCCTCTGCGCCTCTGCGTGGCACATCCTCCTATTTCCTCACCGCCGGATACTGCTTCAACACCTGCTGCAAATATTGTCCAGTATAAGAACGGGGATTCTTAGCAACCTCCTCCGGTGTACCCGCAGCAATGATTTCTCCTCCTTTATCGCCACCTTCAGGCCCCAAATCAATTACCCAATCAGAGCAACGAATCACATCTAAATTGTGTTCAATAACTAAAATTGAATTACCTTTATCTACTAATCTCTGCAACACATCCAACAATTTATGGACATCGTAAAAAGATAACCCTGTGGTGGGTTCATCTATTAAATAAAGCGTCTTTCCTGTCGCCCGGCGAGATAATTCTGTGGCTAATTTCACCCTTTGGGCTTCACCACCAGATAAGGTAGTTGCAGGTTGTCCCAGTTTGACGTAACCTAAACCAACATCATATAAAGTCTGTAACCGGGTGACAGCTTTGGGAATGTTTTGGAAAAATTCTAAACTTTCCTCAACGGTCATATTCAGCACGTCTGAAATGGATTTATCTTTGTATTTCACCTGCAAAGTTTCGCGGTTATATCTTGCACCTTTGCAAACTTCACACTGCACATAAACATCAGGAAGAAAATTCATTTCAATGACATTTACACCCTGTCCGCTACAAGCTTCACAACGTCCACCTTTAACATTGAAAGAAAATTGTCCGGGTTTATATCCCCTGGCTTTGGCTTCCACTGTTTGAGCAAATACATCCCGAATTGCATCGAATATACCTGTATAAGTTGCAGGGTTAGAACGGGGTGTCCGTCCTATGGGCGATTGGTCAATGACAATGGCTTTATCTACTGCATTTAAGCCTTTAATTTCTTGTAAGTGTCTCGGTAAGGGGACTTTTTTGGTTAAATGATGTTGTAATGAGGGATAAAGTAATTCGTTAATTAGGGTAGATTTACCTGAACCAGAAACACCTGTGACGGCGACGAGTTTACCTAAAGGAATTTCGACATTAATATTTCTTAAGTTGTGGCGATGGGCGTTTTGAATTACTAAACTGCGTCCGTTTCCGTTTCTGCGTTCTGGGGGTGTATTAATAACTCTTCTTCCCGATAAATAAGCACCGGTTAAAGAGTCTTCTGCTGCGAGTAAAGTTTCTAAATCCCCTTGGGAAATAATATTTCCGCCGTGGATTCCTGCACCGGGACCAATATCAACGATATAATTAGCTGCACGGATGGTTTCTTCATCATGCTCAACGACGATTAAAGTGTTACCTAAGTCCCGTAATTTGGTTAAAGTGTTGAGTAATCTGCTATTGTCTCGTTGATGTAAACCTATGCTGGGTTCGTCTAAAACGTAAAGTACACCTGTTAAGCCAGAACCAATTTGTGTGGCTAACCGAATGCGTTGGGCTTCGCCACCAGAAAGAGTCATGGCGGGACGATCTAAGGTGAGATAATCTAAGCCAACGTCTAATAAAAATTGTAATCTGGCTTTAATTTCTCTGAGGACTAAATCAGCAATTTGAATTTGCCGATCGCTCAATTCTAACTGATCAATTCTTTGCCGACAATCCCGAATCGAAACCCCAGTTAAATCTAAAATTCCATATTGTCCCAACCTTACCGCTAAAGCCTCTGGTTTTAAACGTTTCCCGCCACAAACTTCACAGGGTTGGTCAACTAAATATTGCTCTAATTTCTGTTTAACTAACTCCGTTCCCCCCTCATATTGACGTTGTAAAATGGGAATTACACCCTTAAAACTCTGCTTTCTTTGGGCTGCTGTGGTTCCTTCTTCCTTCTCCCCATACATGACAGTGTGCTGCTGTTCTACTGTTAGCTGACTCCACCTTGCTTGTAACTCAAAACCAGTGGATTGTCCCACACTATAAAGCAATTCCAAATAATAAGAATTATCTTTTTCTGACCAAGGGGCGATCGCCGCATAAATAGGTGCTTCCGGGTCTGGTACAATCAACTCTGGGGTAAATGTTTTCAAAGTCCCAATTCCGTGACAGTGGGGACAAGCACCATAGGGGGAGTTAAAGGAAAACAAGCGTGGCGATAATTCTTCCATCACCGCCCCATGTACCGGACAAGCAAAGTTTTCGGAAAAGACTAATTCCTCTTCTTTCTCTTCGCCATTCTCAGAAGTCAAGCTGACAAGAATGGTAGCAATTCCACCAGACTGTTTTAAGCACGTAGATAAAGAATCCACTAAACGCTCTTGAATACCATCTTTTTTCACCAAACGGTCAATAACAACTTCGATGGTGTGGGTAATATTTTTATCTAATTCTATCGAGTCTGACAGTTCCCGCACTTCCCCATCTACACGCACCCGCACAAAACCCTGAGATGCGAGACTAGATAACAGCTTGCGGTGAGTCCCTTTTTTCCCTCTGACAACAGGTGCAAGAATTTGGAACTTAGTCCTGTCTGGTAATTCGGAAATGCGATCGCACATCTCATCGATGGTCTGGGGTGCTATGGAGCGATCGCATATCGGACAATGGGGTTCACCAGCGCGACCAAACAATAACCGCAGATAATCATAAATTTCCGTCACCGTCCCCACAGTGGAACGGGGGTTATGGGAAGTAGACTTTTGATCAATGGAAATCGCCGGACTTAAGCCCTCAATGGCTTCCACATCCGGTTTATCCAATTGACCTAAAAATTGCCGCGCGTAGGCGCTGAGGGACTCCACATACCGCCGTTGACCTTCGGCGAAAATGGTATCAAAAGCCAGAGAAGACTTACCCGAACCAGAAACACCAGTAAATACAATCAGGCGATCGCGCGGTAATTCCAAATCAATATTCTTCAGATTATGCTGCCTAGCACCCCGAATCCGAATGGTATTCTGGCTGTTGTGGTGAGAATTGGGCAGATGTCCATTTAAAGATGGGGCGAGCTTGTGATCTGACATATCGGGTGAGTGATACCTAAGAAGCGGTTAGCAACAATCCTTCATAATACTATAGTAATCCCCTGAGATGTGTAGGTAGGAGTGGGGGAAAACTTGTGGCGTGTACTGATAATATTTCGCAGTATTTGTGAAGTTTTTGATAAAGACATAAATTTTTACAGTAAGTTGTGGTAGATTTACCTGCTGGTACTCCTTTATCTACCGATATTGATCGGGGTTTCCCAGTACCCATTACAGCTTTTGTTGATGATGCTATCCCTGGTGTACAACCGGAAGAACCTCAGAATACAACTATTAACCGTGTATATACTGCATTCTTAACCCTGCGGAAAGAATCACGGATTTTACAGGGAACTGGACCGGCTGTACAGGGTGCTGATGGCACGTTTAGCACTGATGAGAAACAGCCTCAAACAGGTAACATTATTGAGTACCGAATTACCTATACCAATATTTCTGAGGCTCAAAGTGGTACTGGTAACGTGATTTTGCCAGCTAGTAATGTGCAAATTGTGGAAAATGGCATTGCTAATGGTAATAACTGGGCTTTAGATAATGATACCAATGGTGTGATAGATACCAGTAATGTGGTCGGTTCCGCTACAGGTACTGGCACAGTTCAATTCTTCAATGGTAATCCTGTGACTCTCGGTACTGACCAAACCGGGACAACAGCCGCTACTGATGTTACTCAGTACATTAATAATGTTGGTACTGTTCAACCTACTGTGAATGGGACATTTATTTTCCAACGCAGAGTGAACTAAGCCTGTGTAGAGATGTAGCCATGCTATGTCTCTACTTCTCTTGGGGAGTGGGGAGTGGGTTGAAACTTTTAAAAATTAGATTACAGGAGTTTTTGAGATGATGAAAATGAAGCGGCTTTCTATTGTCGGTATCGGTGCGATCGCATTAATGGCTACAGTGTCATTTACAGGTCATATCCCAGGGGTAGCTCAGATTTGGAACTCTGGTAGTGCTGTAGCTCAAAATGCGGCACAAGGTCAAGTCCAGTTACGCTTAGAAGCAGAACAGCAAGTAACCACTCAAGACCAACAAGGTAAGCAAGTTAAACAATGGCGACCTTTAAAAGGTGAAGTCACAGTACAGCCGGGTGATGTACTCCGCTATACCTTAGTTGGCGAGAATACAGGCGATCGCCCCGTTAAAAATCTGACTCTCAATCAACCCATTCCTCAAGGTATGGTTTATGTTCTGAAGTCAGCAACCACTGATGTAAATCAAAACAGTAAAATCACTTACAGCATTGATGGTGGAAGTAATTTTGTAGAGAACCCCACCGTCAGAGTTACCCTTCCCAATGGTAATGTCGAAGTTCAGCCAGCACCAGCCAGTGCTTACACTCACATTCGCTTACATTTACCTGTAGTAAATGCCAAAACTACAGTCAAAGCCAATTATCAAGTGCAAGTGCGCTAATTTTTGAATAATTTGTGCAGGGGAGAGTGGGGAGTGGGGAGTTACTTCGACTTCGCTCAGAGGTTGTTTGTAAAGTATCGATTATTACTAGCCCTGGCGACTAGAAGTCGCGGCTACACAGACATGACGCGAAGCGTCTTCCCGGAGGGAAGGCCACCTACGTGGGTTGAAAATCCTGAGTTTCTCCTTAGTCCGCGCAGGCGGACTTAGTTTGTGTAGTAGCAAATTATATTCGCCCAAAACTTTTAAAACATCCGCTCAGTAACCGGGGGATTGGGGATCTTTTATAGCACTCAAATGAGAACCCATTTAGTTAGGTATTTCCCGCCAATTTATAGTAATTTCCTTTTATTCTTCAACCTATAGCAACCGCCGAGGAGAATTATTTAGTGAATCGGTTTTCCCATTTAAAAAACAAATTTTATCATTACAAATGGTTGCCCAAGTTAACCGCAACTTTTCTCGTAGGAGGAATATTGTACAGTTCTATATATGTAAAAGCTCAAGAATCTGATAATGTAGTCCCCCGCGCCACGATTAATAATCAAGCTAGTTATACTTATACAGATCCTGGAAGTAATTTCCAATTTGAAAGTGCTTCTCCTCAAATTAATAGTCTCAGTATTCCCTTAGTTGACCCCTTTGGGAGAATTTTGGGTTGCAGTGGTGAACTTTTACCAGACTATACAGGTTTTTCTGTAGGTGTTTATGAAGCTGATCCTAGTGACCCCACCGGAACAGAATTAGGTAACTTGGTTCCCCTAACGCGGACAGAATTACCTGATATTCCTAATAATAATATTCCGGCTGGATTACAACCAAATATTGAGAATGTAAATCCTTATTTTTTAAATAAGTAGGTGGGCGAGGCAAAACCTAAATGTATAAAGCAATGTTAAGAGGAGA